>CAZSMD010000008.1:0-19026 GCA_964608145.1 uncultured Candidatus Saccharibacteria bacterium
AGTCGATATCGATACCGTCGAACTTGTATTTTTTGACGGCCTTCATGATGGAGTCAATGTGTTCCTCGCGCCGATCTTCGTCACTCAACACCGCGTGTGTTGCGGAACCGTCACTCCACATGACGGTCGGAATGATTAGGACGTCGTTTGAGCGCGCTGCGGTGAAGAGCGTGCGCCAGTCCTTGCGCGAAAGCTTTGCGGCGTCTTTCACGGTCCCGTCCTGTTTTACCACGTAGGCAAAGGGGTTAATGACGTCGATTTCCTTGATGTGTTTTTTGGCGTCTTTTGCACCGGCAGAAGCGCTCCAGTAGGGGATCCAGCCGGACACTTCAAGGCCGGCGGCTGCAAGGGCGGGGGCGGGCGTGATACCCCACGTAAAAGCCAATAAAAGCGCGCCCGTGAAGACTTTTGTAGCGTTTGTATACATACCAATAGTATAGCGTTTTTGGACCATTTCGTTACATATAAATGCTTGACTTATACGTTCTGTGTGCTATATTGTTCTCGTAAACGGCGCATGGTGCGTCGTTCGTTCTTTTAGAGGAGCGTGCATGGAAAAGCAGCTGTCGGCCGAGTCCGAGGAACGTCTCATCCTGGATTCCTTGAAGCAGATTCCGGGGGAGGACCCGGAGCTTCAGGAAATCCTCTCGGCAAGGTTCTTCACCGAGGGTGATCACTGGGTGCGGATGATGGGAGTGCAGGCGGTGAACATCGTCGCCCGCATGAAGCCGGAGCCCCGCAAGTTGGGACTCTACCAGCTCCGCGGTATCGCGGAGTGCGAGCCCGGCGACGGTCTCGCCGTGGGCCGGCTCCGTGAGCTCCTGCATCTTACTCAGAGCCTTGGATCGTTGCTCGATCCGAAACGGCTGTCCTGAACGCAAAGCGCCCTCGCCGGGTTTCCGGCGAGGGCGCTGTTTCGTTTCTTGCGCGAACGCACTACTTAATTTTGTAGTTGAGATTTACCATGACGGTAATCTCGTGTCCTCCTGTCGGAATTGTCGGCATGCCGCCGCCTCCCATTTCGCCGCCGTATCCGCCGTAGCCGTACCCCATGTCTTTTCCGGGGATAATAACCTGGTTTTCCCACCAGCCGGTGATGTCGCCGAGTTTAATGCCGGCTGCATCCGCGGTCTTCTGCGCGCGGCCCTTTGCGTCTTCGATTGCCTTCAAAAGCGTCTCATGCTTGAGTTCGTCAACGTTCGAGGCGTCAAAAGAAACACCGAGTACCTGGTTTGCGCCTTTTGCGCTCGCGGCTTCGATTACTTTTGCAACCATGTCAGCCGAATCCGCGATAGACACCTTTACCAGAAGCTGCTCGTCCGCGGTGTATCCGCTGATGCGTGACGGACCGCCCTCCGGATAGTAGTACTGCGGGTACACGCTGAAGTTTTGTGTCGAAATGTTTTCCTTCGCAATACCGAGTGCTTCGATTGCCGGCATGACGGCATTAACGGTCGTGTTCAAGCGCGTGAGCGCCGCCTGTGCGGTTGCGTCTTCAACATGCACACCGAGTGTGACAAGCGCCGTATCCGGAACATACTCGACTTTGCCGGTTCCTGTGATGGATACCTCGCGCCACTGGCTGTTAACGATTCGGTCACGCAAAATTGCAGTGACCACGATGCCTGCCAAAAGAAGCATGCCGAGAACGACAACTCCCTGGGTGACACCGCGATTGTCTTTGAGTGTAAACATACTCAAGTGTTATGGGTTTGATAATAAAGTTACCCGTACTCTCTATATGGTGAAAAAAACCAATTTGGTTACAAAACAGGGCGGGATCGACGGGACTCGGTCACAGGTTCCGCTTCGCGGACCCGCGACCCCGCCTCGTCTACCTGCGGTATGACTCCGGCCTTCGAAACCCGACGCATGTGAAGCAGGTCACATGCTTCATTCCTGGCGGAATCGACGGGACTCGAACCCGCAACCTCCTCCGTGACAGGGAGGCGCTCTAACCAGTTGAGCTACGACTCCAAATGCCGAAATCGAAAGCTTTTGCCCGCGATTCCAGACTACAAAGATAATATCAAAAAACAGCTCAAAATCAACGAGTGCCGGGGGACGGGATCGAACCGTCGACCTAGGGCTTATGAGTCCCTCGCTCTAACCAACTGAGCTACCCCGGCGGTCAGAGATACTGTATACCAGAAACGTCCCGCATAAAAGAGGGGAAAGCGGTCTTTTTTCACCGCCGGCCTCTGATACTATTACTGCATGGCATCACCATCGTTTGACGGCTGGCTCGCTGTGCTCGCCAGGAACATTTCCGTTCCGCTCGCGCGGCTCGGGCTTTTTGTTGTATTTTTTTGGTTTGGTTTTTTAAAGGTGCTCGGCTTGAGCCCTGCGGCGGGTTTGGTACAGGCGTTGTTTGAGAAAACAATCTCATGTATGTCGTTTGACACGTTTTATCTTCTCTTCGCGCTTCTTGAGTGTCTCATCGGCATATTGTTTCTTGTGAAGGGGGCAGAGCGCATTGTCATTCCGCTTCTTCTTCCCCACATGGCCATGACGTTTTTGCCGCTCTTTATGCTTCCTGAAATCGTCTGGAGCGGCTTTTTGGTGCCGACGCTTGAAGGGCAGTACATCATCAAAAACATCGTTATTATCGCCGCTGCTATCGGCATTGTGGCACAGACGTGTCCGCGGGTGTCGCCGGCCGTGGTATCATAAAGTTCTTAGCAGATAGACTTTTGTATGAAATCATTCTCAATTGCAGATGCGTTTCGGTTCGGGTGGGAGACCTTCAAAAAAGAATGGATGTTTTACATCGGCATCACTTTTTTGGTCATCGCCATTTCGGCGATTGCGCGCCTCATTGCCGGAGCGAGCGGTTTTCTGGGCTTTGTGCTCATGATTGGCGCCATTCTTCTCGAGTGGTGGCTTTATGCGGGCGTGACCCGTATAACGCTTCGTGCGCACGCAGGTCAGCCGGTCTCATTTGAAATGCTGTTCGGCGAGTCGTGGGACACACTGTACCGATTTGCGCTTGCGGCGATTGTCGCGGGGGTTCTGATTGTTGTTGGGTATGTGCTCCTGATTGTGCCGGGTGTCATTGTTCAGGTGATGCTGATTCTGTTTGCATTCGCAATCGTTGACAAAGGCATGGGACCGATTGATGCGCTCAAGGAAAGCCGCCGGCTGACAAAGAGCAACCGTTGGCAGGTATTTTGGTTCCTACTGCTTATGGTTCTGGTGAACGCCGTTGGTGCAATGCTCGCCGGTATCGGACTCCTTGTTTCTCTTCCGGTGTCGTTGCTTGCATTGACGTACGTCTACAAAGCGCTTGATAAGCGGGATGACGTCGTTCCAGCTCCTGCTCCTGCTCCGACGGCCCCGGTATCTCCGACGACGGCTATTTAATTTTCTAAAAACACCTCGCTCCGGTATTTGTCGGAGCGAGGTGTTTTTGGTTGCCCAAAGGGTCTATATTCAGGTATTATTGCGTGGGGGCACAGAAAAAAGAAACGGTTGTGTGAGGCACACAACAGCTTGCTCGGACAAAGAGGATGTAAGAGGACACACATCCTCTTGTCCTCACTTCGCCGTTGTATGAAATTCATACAACAGCTCGTTCGGACAAAGAGGGTGTAAGAGGACACACATCCTCTTGTCCTCACTTCGCCGTTGTAGCTCAGATGGTAGAGCACCACCATGGTAAGGTGGGGGTCGCCGGTTCAATCCCGGCCAACGGCTCCATACGCCAGAGTAGCTCAGTTGGTAGAGCACCGCTTTCGTAAAGCGGGGGTCGCCGGTTCAATCCCGGCCTCTGGCTCAGAAATTGACGCGGACAGGTTTGTAGAGTATACTTTTCTCAGACAAAGGAGGAATGATGGTGACCACCAAAGAGCCGGTTCGTAAGGGTCGTTGTGTTCTCACCAGGGGGGCTCGTAAGCTTCTCCCCGCTCTGATTCTTGGAAGGGCAAAGAGCGCGTCTGGGTACCTGTCAGGATACATGGTACCGACTGTCGAGGATCAAGGGGTTTATACTCTCGGCGAGGGACCTTTTCTGATTGCCGAGAGCAACGTGATTAGAGAGCTTGAGCCCGAGGAAGTCTTCATGTGGTTGAGGGCTGCTCTCATGCATGAACGGGTTGCCGAGGAGCTGCCTGAAGTTCGCGCCCTCGTTCCTTTGGATGGACACCTTTTCTTTCTTTCGGGGGCAGTTACCAAAGCTCGCCGCAAAGAAATTGAGGACGCCTTCATCGGTGCGTATCCGAGATCTCGGATGCATTTTTACGTCACACAGACGGCGAAAGACGCCGAGGTTCTTTGGGCGGCGGAAGAAATTGTCGCTGGGCGTGAGCCCGTGGGATGGGAGAAGTTGCGCGAAGCTGCCTAGCTCCCTCACGCGATGTTTGTTGAACGGATGGCCCGTGGCGGCCGTCCGTTTTCATTTTATCGCGTGGATTCTGAACGGGTTTCTCTTTCTGCTATACTGGCTTTTATGGCGGGCGAAAATGAACTTCAGGCAGAAATAGAACGTATCGAGGCCGAAATGCAGCGGCCTGATTTTTGGAATGACAAAGAATCAGCGCAGGCGGTTGTGCGCGAGTACCAGGAACTCAAACTCAAGGCGGAGGGCAAGGAGGTGTATGACAAAGGAGGAGCTCTGCTCACCATTTTCTCCGGTGCGGGCGGAACGGATGCCGAGGATTTCGCACGCATGCTGGTCTCGATGTACCTTGCGTATGTCAGGCGACGCGGCTGGTCATATACCGTCTTGCATCAAAACGAGAACGATCACGGCGGCATCAGAAATGTCACCCTCGAGATAGAAGGCGGAGGCGTCTACGGGACGCTCAAAAATGAATCCGGTGTGCACCGCCTTGTGCGCATTTCTCCGTTTAACGCAAAGGAGCAGCGCCATACTTCATTTGCAATGGTTGAAGTGATGCCAAAGTTTGCAGACAACAAAGAAATTATTATTCCCGACGATGATGTGGATATCCAGTTTGCGCGATCAGGCGGTCCCGGCGGACAGAATGTGAACAAGCGCGAAACGGCGGTGCGTGTGGTGCATATTCCGACAGGTCTTGCTGTGCATGTTGACACCGAGCGAAGTCAAGCACAGAACCGTGCATATGCGCTGGAAATTTTGCGCGGAAAACTGTATCATAAGAGAGAGGAAGATCGTAAGAAAGAAGCGCGCGGTCTTTCTGTTTCTGCAACGACGGACGTTGAATGGGGGAATCAGATGCGCTCATACGTGTTGCATCCGTACAAGATGATTAAGGATCACCGCACGGATGTTGAAGTGCGCGATATTGAAAAAGTGCTCGAGGACGGCGACCTCGACGAGTTTATCGAGGCGGAGCGCGGTTTGTAACAGTACACCGCACCCCGGCATCTACTAGAACGACTATCGTGAAACCAATGATTCAATTCGACAATGTTTCAAAAATCTATCAGGACAACTCGGTTGCCCTGGACAAGGTTACGTTTTCCATGGAGCCGAGCGAATTTGTGTCGATTGTCGGCCACTCAGGCGCAGGAAAGACGACGCTTCTGAAGTTATTGCTTGCTGAAGAGTATCCGACCGAGGGTTCAGTCTTTTTTGCCGATCAGGACATTCACGCGCTTCCGCGGCATGAAATCAGCACCATGCGGCGCCGTATCGGCATGATTTTCCAGGATTTTCGTCTCTTGCCGCAGAAAACTGCCTACGAAAACATCGCGTTTGCGATGGAGGCAGCCGGCCGGCACGATGATGAGATTGAGAGCGATGTGCCGTACGCGCTCGAGCTTGTGGGTCTTGCCGATAAGGCGTGGAAGTTCCCGCACCAGATGTCCGGAGGAGAGAAGCAGCGCCTTGCAATTGCGCGCGCAATTGTGAATCAGCCTGATGTGCTTGTCGCGGATGAGCCGACTGGAAACCTCGATCCGATTAACACGTTTGAGGTGGTGCAGATTTTGAAAAAGATTAATGACTTAGGAACGACGGTGCTGTTGACGACGCACAACAAGGGCGTCATCGACAGTTTGGGTAAACGCGTCGTGGTCATGGAGAAAGGAAAGATCGTGCGCGACGATCAGGAAGGGCGGTACGCGCTTTAAATTTCACACACTATGTTCTGGATAAATACAAAACGCATACTCAAATCAGGATTTGTGAATTTCTGGCGGAACGGCTTCGTGTCGCTGGCGTCGGTCTTGATTATGGTTGTGACGCTCTTTTCTCTGGGTTCTGTTATCTTCTTGGGCGCCATGCTCGATACCTCGCTTGCGCAGCTTAAGGAAAAGGTTGATATCAACGTGTATTTCCTCACGGATGCTCCCGAGGAAGACATAACAAATTTGAAAACCAAACTCGAAGCGCTTCCCGAGGTGGCGAGCGTTGAGTATGTGACGCGCGAGGACGCGCTTGCTGCATTTGAAAAACGGCATGAAGGTGACCAGACGATTCTGAATGCGCTCGCTGAATTGCCGGATAATCCGCTCGGCGCAGTGTTTAATATTCGCGCGAAGGAAACATCGCAGTACGAAAGCGTCGCGGCGTTCCTGGAGAGTGATGCAGCACTCGGCGCCGGACAGCGCGCGCTTATCCAGAAGGTGAACTATTTTGACAACAAGCCGGTTATCGAAAAACTTTCAGCAATTATCGATTCCGCGGAGCGCCTTGGGTTTGCCGTAAGCATTGTGCTTATCATCCTTTCGCTCATCATTACGTTTAACACCATCCGGCTCACTATTTACACGGCGCGCGAAGAGATTTCGGTGATGCGCCTTGTGGGTGCGGGAACGTCATACGTGCGCGGCCCGTTTGTTGTCGAGGGTGTTATGTACGGTGTTGTAGCCGGTGTCATCGTGCTCATCTTGTTCTATCCGATTACGCTCTGGCTCGGGCCTTTCACGGAGCAGTTTTTCGGAGCAATCAATATCTTTGATTACTACGTAAACAATTTCGGGCAGATGTTTCTTGTAGTCGTCGGCTCGGGTATTATTCTCGGCGCGGTTTCAAGTTATCTTGCAGTTCGCCGATATCTTTCCGTTTAACGTATGCGGCGTAAAGTACTGATGCATTTAGCGCGGGACTTCTCGATTGTCGTCGGTGTTGTTCTCATTTGGCGCGGTATCTGGTATATCCTTGATGCGTTTGATATCGCTGTCTTTGGCGGCAGCCACACGATACTGGCATTCGGAGGTATTGTTCTCGGTCTCCTGATTCTCTATCTTCCGGACAAAGATCTCAAAGAACTCGAAGAGCTTTAAAAACACCCCCGCTTCTTGCGGGGGTGTTTTTTGTACCGACCTACTCGGTTGAAAACTTAACCGAGCGAGGCCGTTGAGAAATTCTTTAGGCAATTTCGGTAAAGTTAGATTTACTCTGTCCACAAATAACAATAAATACATATTGACAAACGATAAGCGGTAAATTATGCTGTGACTATTAATCATCTATAAGAATCGGCCATGAAAAAAAGTTCAATAATATTTCTTCAAATAGTCGTTGTGGCTCTGGGCGTTGGCACTCTTGCTCTCATGGTCTGGGCCCCCCACCTTGAGGGGAGGAATGTAAATGCCACCCTTTTTGAGATTTACTTCAAAGATCCTTTTTTGGCGTATGTGTACATTACCTCCGTTACTTTTTTTGTTGCGCTCCATCAAGCATTCAAGCTGTTAGGTTACGTCGGACAAAACAAAGTATTCTCGCACAACTCCGTGAAAGCACTGCGGACTATAAAATATTGCGCGTTGTCCCTCATCGGTTTTCTCGCGGGAGCGGAGGCGTACTTCTTTGTCGTCCAACGCGGCAAGGGGGACGACATTGCGGGCGGGGTAATGGTGGGTCTTGCTATGATCTTTATTTCCGTTGTAGTTGCCACCGCCGCGGCCGTGTTTGAAAAAACCTTGCAGGGTGCCGTGGAGCTAAAGTCAGAAAACGACCTAACCATCTAGCGCTATGACGATCATCATTAACATCGATGTCATGTTGGCGAAGCGGAAAATGAGCGTCACAGAGCTTGCCGAAAAAGTCGGCATTACAATGGCCAACATCTCTGTTTTAAAAAACGGAAAGGCCAAAGCCGTTCGATTGTCAACTTTGGAGGCGATTTGCAAAGCGCTCGACTGTCAACCCGGAGATATTTTGGAATATAGAAAGCAATAAGTCCTCGACAGAATCAAAATTACCATTGAGGTAATTTTGATTCTGAGCGCACTGTACTCGGTGGGCGTGTCCTGATCGGGTAGATCTCGAGCGATTTCCTGGGGCTCTCCTCGGAGTCCGAACCTACCTCAAGGTTGTTCGGCGGTGAGTTTATTTTAAAAGGCCAAACAACACTGGTGTCCCATCAAAACCGCTGTGGAGGAAAATTCCCCACAAGCTCGAGAGCGTATCTTTCGATATCTAAAATACTTGTAAGGTCTCAACAATTTTCTTGAATGGAAGGTTCGGGGGAACCTCTCCCCCATAGAATCTAACCTGAAGATATAGTTCGGATGAGAGAGGAAACGCGTAGTGATGGTTTGAGCCTCCCGCGTAAGCATTCGGTGTCAATAACAAAACTCCCTTCTGGCCATTTATTTCGATCTGTTCCTCGGTGGTAGCAATTTTTTGGATTTGGGAGAACTCTTCAAGGTCGATGATTGCGATGCTCAAGCTTGAGGCAAGACCTATACTTGAACTATGTTTCGGATCTTCCGGTGAAAGAGGAGTGAAAAAAACACCATTTTCACTTTGTTCGGAATACCAATTTGACGGATACCGGATTGCAAATTGTATTTTGTCATCGGTGTATGTCGTCCATCCGTCTTCCCCGGTTTCGACAATTGGATTTTGCGAAAACTCCGGAAAATCCTCGGTGGGGGGTACGTTTTTTTCCTGGAGCAGATTTTCGTCGTTGAAGCCAATCAAAAGCCAAGCACCAAAAACGGCAATACAAACCAGAAGCGCAGATGTGATTATCTTTTTATTCATATGATTTAGAATTATACCAAATCAGGCAAAAAGAAGCCGCCCCCGAAGGAGCGGCGAAAAGAAAAGGAGAAATCAGGTTACCAGGACACGAAGTCAAGCGTCTCCGGGTCCTCGAAGTTCTCGGGGAAAGCCGGGTCAAGCGGATCGCCACAGCTCGTCTGCGGCAAGGCTCCGAGAAGAGAGAATCTGCTGTGGTACGAACCCTGCCGGTAGCCGAAGTGAAGATGAGACCCCGCCGAGATGTCGGCAACCGTGCCAATCATGTCGCCACGGCTGACCGAATCGTTCTCGGAAACCCACGCGTCAATGTGCCAGTAGACGACGGTGAAGTCACCGGACTCGTCCTCCACGACAACTGCATCGCCCCACGTAGGATCGCTGGTGTACACATGCTTCACCGTGCCGGACATCGCTGAGAGCACATCGTCGCCGATGTCAGCATCGACATCGAGGCCAGCGTGCTTTTTGACCAGACCGCCGCAGCTGCTGACCCAGTCGTCACCGAAGGGGCTCGTGATTGTCCCGCCCGGGAAGCCGCCCTCGAGCGGCCACAGAAGCGGGACGGTCTCGGAGACGAACTCCACATCGTCGAAATAGACGAAGCCAGAGACGTCGCTCTTCACCGCGAGGCCGCGCACGGAGTAGTTGCCCGGGTTCAAATCCGAGAGCGGAATGATGGCCCGGTACCAGGTATGGCTCGCCGGCATGTCGATGTAGTTGGAGAGCGGCAGCCAGTCCGTGATGATCTGGTGATTGCTCCCCGTCGTCAGCGCGAGGGTGAGATCCTCTTCCTCGACGGAGCCGCTGCTTCGCACCCACATCGAGAGTGCGTTCATGCCGCCGGTGTCGAATTCGCCGTTCCGGTACAGGTAGATGTACCGGTCCGCCTCGTAGTCGACCTGGAGGCCGTAGTCACCGTTCTTCTCGGTCGGGTGGTAGAGGTCCTTATAGAGGGAGAACTGTCCGTCGAGAACGAAAGGCTCCTCGCCATCGCGGTAGAAGGTGTGGTCGTCGTAACTTCCATCCTCGCGCTCGTAGACGGTGATCGTCATGTAGCAGGAGGCCACCTCGCACTTGAACCAGAACTGGGCCTTATTCTCGCCCGGGTTCATCAGGTCCTCGCGCAAGTGCGCGATCTCACCTGTGTCGTCGTCATGCCGGGACTGGGTAACGACCCGAGCAGTGGTGGACCCGTCCACCATGAAAACGCCGTAGATGTACGGGTCGCCGTAGGTTGTGAGGTTCCCACCGACCGGTTTGGTCGTCGTGGTGTAGACGTTCCCGGCCTGCAACGCAGAGAGCGAGAGCGTGAGCTTCAGGGTTCCCGTGGTGACGGTGTAGTTTCCCTGAAAGACGACGTTCACATCCTGCGCCCGTGCGGGTTGAGCGAACATCGCCCACCCAACCACCAAGGCGCACAAGAACTGCCGTACTCTGTCTATCGGCGCTTCTCCTTTTTGAAAAGAACTCTCGCCGAAATTGGCGAGTGTCCGGAGCAAGTATACACGAACTTGTTAAAAAATAAATAAAGTGCACCGCAAAAAACACCCCGGCGGTATTTTGGCCAGGAGATAGATATCGAAGAATTCAGACCCTCCTCGGAGTCCGAACCTGTCTCAAGGTTGTTGCCGGACTTGGATCATGAGGGCATTTCTCTCCCGCGACTAAACTTTTGCTGTCGCAAAAGTTTGTCTGGGCACCGCCTCGTTGTTTCGGACTGCTGTCCGAAACATACTCCGGCGTTCGAGTCCTAGCCGCATCGCGCGCAGGCGCGATGCTTCCGTCAACACTCCGCTTCGCTCCGTGTTGCCGGACTTGGACTCGAACCAAGATACCATGCTCCAGAGGCATGTGTCCTACCATTAGACGATCCGGCAATAAGCGCTATTCTACGCCTTTTTAAAGGTTTTTTCAATGTTTGATGTTATAGTTTCCGTATCTTTATCATTCTTATAGTTTTTTCATATGAAAGGATATATACAGCACATTGAAGAAGAGACGACGAAGAACAGTGATTTTCGGCGAGTCGTCTATACGGGAAAATATAGCCAGCTTGTGCTCATGCATCTGCGTCCCGGCGAAGAAATCGGCGCCGAGGTACACAATGATGTTGACCAGTTTTTTAGGTTTGAAGAGGGAAGCGGGCTTGTTGTTATTGATGGCGTCGAACATGCTGTCGGCGACGGTTTTGGCGTCATCGTTCCTGCGGGTGCGGAGCATAACGTCATAAATACATCATCTACGGAAAATCTGAAACTCTACACGATATATGCTCCTGCCGAACATAAAGACGGAACAATCGCCGCAACAAAAGCGGATGTTGTTGAAGAGCATTTTGACGGCATTACCACGGAGTAGCCCGCTGTGCATTTTATGACGCGACCCAAACGGCGGCTTGTTCGTGTTTCCGACAAAATGCAAAAGCGCTATGTCTATGCATGTGTTGCTCCTGCCGGCAGACAGTTTGACCCGACGTTTAAACCCGCGCTAACTCCTCCCGAAATGCTTCGGCTCGGTGTTTTTGGCGGAAAGTACATGACTGACTGTACGAAGGAGTTTCCTGCGTCGTGGTTTCGGGGTGTGCGGTTCTCTAGTGAGCGGCACAATCCGGCACTCAACTTTTTTGGGGTTAATGCATCACAACCGCTCTCGGTATGGCGCAAAAAGGGATGGATATACAAAGATGATCCGCGCGGCTGGTTCCAGTGGTATTGCCGGTATTACATGGGGCGGAGAATTCCCGAGGAAGATGCTCGACAGATACGGCGCTGGAAAGCAATACGGCGGCACGCCGCGCAACTCATGCGCCACTGCCGCCGGGGAGATTTTTCATGCCGAAGGAAGCAGCGCCAGGCGCTGCTGCACTGGGCATACGATAGTCGGCAGATGTAGTGTAAAATAGCTGTATGAAAGCATTTTTCTCACGCTCGGCATTAGTACGAAATTTTGTATTCGGTGTTGAGGACAGCCTTGTTTCAACAGTCGGTCTGGTGTCGGGCATTGCGACCGCCGGAGTTTCAGGCGCGACCATTTTAACAACCGGCATTGTTTTGGTGCTTGTTGAAGCGTTCTCCATGGCGGTCGGCTCTCTTGTTGCCGACAACTCTGTTGAGGAAGTGTCACAGCATAGAGAAATTTCATACACTTCGTCTGAAGGCGGGGCGCTGGTCATGTTCGCTTCGTATACAGGTTCCGGGCTTCTTGTCGTGCTGCCCTATGTGTTTCTTCCTGTGTGGCAGGCATTCTGGTCTTCAATCGGACTTGCACTCGCACTGCTCTTTTTGCTCGGGGTCTTCGCAGCACGGCTTGCGGGCATCTCACTCTGGTCGAAAGGATTTCAGACGGCGCTCATCGGCGGCGCGGCAATTGCCATCGGTTCCGGCGTAGGATTTCTCTTTCGATAACAAAATATGCGGCCTGACATTCGCGCGGTGACCATAAGTATCCTTGCGGTCGGTATTCTCGGCGCCGGCGCCGGTTTTTACGCGGGAAGCGCACGTGTCGCTGAAACAGTTGCAAAAGTCGGAGAGCAGGCCGCCCAAACCGAAGACCGCCTCGCTCTTCTTGAGGGTGCTGTGGGAGCGCTTACCACCGACGCAACGGCGCTTAAGACAACGCTTGAAACTGAAGCTGAAATACGGACCCGTCAGGCGGAAGAAACGGATGCGCTCAAGGAAAACATTTCAAAACTGTCGGCATCAGTTTCAACGCAGGAGAGCAGCCTGGCGACGCTTTCTGCGTCTACCGACATTGCGGCAATTATTAAAACCTGGAGTCCGTTTGTGTACGCAGTTTCGTGTGAGTTTACAAACGGCACAAGCGGCGGTTCCGCAGTCCTTGAACGTACCGCGGCCGGCATGCGGTTCGTCACGAATCGGCACGTGATTACTGAGGACGATACGCTCCCGGAAACATGCTCGCTCTCACGTTTTGACACAAATGACGAGTATGCTGTTGCCGGTGAGGATGTCATCGTTCGCACGGACCAGGATTTTGCCGAGGGGCCGGTCTCGGGTGTCTTGTTCGGCATGATGCCGTGGCAGGTGTGTTCCGAGAAGCCTGAAATCGGGGATCGTGTTGTTATTCTCGGGTATCCCACGATTGGTGCACGCGAGTCGATTACAGCGACCGAGGGAATCATCTCGGGGTTTGATAAGGAGTACTACACAACATCAGCAAAAATTGAAAAAGGAAATTCCGGAGGCGCGGCAATTCATGTTGCAGGGAACTGCCTGCTGGGTTTGCCGACCCTGGTGTTTGCGGGCCGTATTGAATCAATCGCGCGCATTCTTCCTGCGGCGCTCTTTTAGAAGCCCGGCGGGTTTGGTATACTTTCTGTCATGAAACGCACTATCATCATTACCGTCCTCGTCGTTGCTGCGATTGCCGGCATCATCGCATGGCGATCAGGAAAGGTGTCTTTTATTGCGGGAGAAAACCCCGCACTCTCTGAGGAGGAAATTCAGGATATTGTTACAAAGATCTCGAAACACATCCGTGTTCCGGATGAAGAGCCGCTTGTTGCGCTCATCACCGACATTGATGCACTTGTTGCCGAACAGCCGTTTTATGCGGGAGCTGAGAACGGAGACATCCTGATTATCTATCCGAGTGTTTCCAAGGCAATTTTGTACAGCGAAAAGAAGGATGTGCTCATCAATGTCGGGCCGATTATTCTTGATGAGGCGGCGCAGACAACTTCTCCGCCGGCAGCGGAAGCGACGGAAGAGACCCCCGAGGAAGAAGCTCCGGCAGAAACAACCGAATAATAAAAAATCCCCGGTTTCCCGGGGATTTTTTATTACTGTATGTTGAGAAGCGTTGCGAGATTTGGCTCGTCAAAACCGATGACGATGCTTTCTTTTCCGGCTTCGTCGGTGATGCTGATGACGGGCACACCAAGTTGTCCTGTTTTCTGCACCATCTCATTCCGTTTCTCTGCGTTTTCAGCGACGTTGTAGTCGGTGAAGGCGACGTTGTGTTCCCCGAAGTATTCTTTCGCCATGTGGCAGAAGTGACATGTCGGTGTGGAGTAGATAACAACTTTTTTTCCTGTTTCCATATGTGCGTACTTTAATTTGTAGTCCGCCCAATTGTACACGACCCTCGAATTGAGCGCAAAAACGGCTCTATGGAGCCGTTTTTTAGAGTGTATCGCGGAGTTTGATGCTCGTATGTATGCCGAGGAAGAGCAGCACACCGAGGGCAAGAAAGACAAAACGCACATCGAAGAAGAATAAAAAAAGCGAAACCACACTGCCTGTCGCAATATACGCAGCCGGCTCCACGATGCGATATACACTCATGAGTTCGGTGTCGGCAACATCCGCTTTCTTGAAGAAGTAGGTCTCTGTCATGATTTCAACGATGCTTGCGCCGATGCGTGTGCCGAGAAGCAGCGCGGTCCATACAATAAAATTTGTTGTTGTCGTAAACGATACAAGCGCTGTCGTAACACCGGTGATGAGGAAGCCGAGCGCGAGCATCTCTTTTTCGCCGTAGCGGGTGTCGGCGAGTCTGCCGAGGGGATATTCAAGGAGTGCGAAGGGAAGCAGCATGACAGTAAATATGATGCCGAGAACATCCCAGGGAAGCCCGATTTCAAGATGCAGGTAAATCGGCGTGTAGACGACCATGACGGCGTAAAAAACTCGGAGAAGAAAATTGGCGATGAATACTCGTCTGAGTGACGCCGCACGCATGATTTTTTTAAGCGCGGGCAGCAGTGCGACGCGCATGTACGGAGAATCACGGAATGCGCTGAATCCGAAAAAGATAAGCGGAAGTGCGGGAATAAGCGCAATGGTCGCGGCAATATAGACGCGCTCATAGAGAGCGGTATTGTCGAGGAGAAAACCGATGATGAGCGGAGAGAGAACAAGTGCGGTGTTTGTGACGGTAAGAAATGTGCCGCGCTCGCGCCCCTCGCGCCGTTTGTCGGAAACAGTCTCAAGGAACACGTCCATGAGAAGCTGCAAAATACGGATAAAGGTGATGTGGACAAGAAATGCCGCGACGAAGGCAAGCGGATGCGGGTTGAGGGCAAGGACTACGAGGGCGGCAATCTCAATCCCGACGGCGAGAAGCGATGTGCGGATGTTGCCGAACCGCGTGAGGATATTCGGCATTGCAAGAAGCCCGGCAATGCCGGCAACAGAACCGACGGTAAAGAGGACGCTCACAACGCTTTCCGAAAACAGTTCGGCAAGCGCGCTTGAGTTTATGTAGAGCGTGATGAACGCGTGGAGCGCAACAAAAAAACTCAATATGTAGGTGATTCGCAGGAGATGATGTCGCATAATCTAAATACCGATGACTACGGGTATTACGATAGGCGATTTTCCGGTCTTTTGGAAGAGGAAACGTCGGACATCATCTGTGACGGCGTTCTTGACGAGATCAAAGTTAATGGGGTGCATGCCGTGAGCGGTTTTTTCGACGGTTTTTCCGACGAGCGAACGCGCTCCGGTGATGAGATCCTGTTGTTCTTTAAGGTACACAAACCCGCGTGAAATGATATCCGGTGATTTACGCAGTTTTCCGGTGCGCGGGTTGAGGGACATAACAATGACAAAGATGCCGTCTTCAGAAAGCGTTTGACGGTCTCGCAGCACGACTTCCTGTTGACCGCCGATGGAGAATCCGTCAACCATAACGGAACCTGCGGGAGCTTTTTCTTTGCGCACGGCGCACTTCTTGCCGTTCTCGCTGAATTCGATGATCGAACCGTTGTCGGCGATAATGATATTTTCTTTCTTAACACCAAGCCCTTGTGCGACTTCACCGTGAATGCGAAGCATATAGTGGTAGCCGTGGACAGGCATAAAATAGCGGTATTTAATTTGCTGGTGAATCCACTCGAGTTCACCGCGGCTGCCGTGACCGGATGCATGGACCGGCGAATCAACGTAGGTGATTATTTTTGCTTCCTGGCGGTAGAGGTTGTCCTTAAGCTTCACGATTGCCGATTCGTTTCCGGGGATGACCGATGACGAGAAGAGCACGGTGTCCGATGCGTTGAGAGTGATGTATTTGTGGTTTTTGTTCGCAATGCGGTCAAACACGGAGTACTCTTCACCCTGTGCGCCCGTTGCGAGCACCACAATCTTATGCGGCGGGTAGTCCTCCATTTCTTCGATGGGGACGATGTTGTCCTGCTTGAGGAGCTTCAGCTGTTTTACGATTTCGAGGTTTGTCTTCATGCTGCGTCCGTCGATAACGACTTTTTTATTGAGCCGCGCGGCAGCTTCGATAATCTGAATGACGCGCTCAACTTGAGACGCAAATGTGCCGATGATGAGACGGCCGGGGACGTCCTTCATGATGTTTTCAATCGTCGGAACCACTTTTGATTCCGGAGTTGAAAATCCGGGGCGTTCGATGGACGTCGAATCGAGCGTGAGCAAAAGAATGTCCTTATCCTTAAGGTGTTTGTAGTGCGCGGTCTCGGCTTCGGTGACGACGCCGTCGACATGGTCGACGCGCACGTCTTCGATAAACGCAATTGTGCCGACGGGTGTGTCTATGACGAGACCCATGGAGTCCGGAATTGCGTGGGAGATGGCAAACGTACTGATGGTGAAGTTTTTTCCGATGGTAATTTTCTCGTCACCGCGTACGACGCGCATGTTAAGTTCCGGGGAATCCGGAAACTCAAGCTGGCGTTTCTGAATAAGGAGCGCTCCGAATTGTCGGCAGTATATAGGCGGATTGCCGATATCGGCCATAACGTAGGGAATTGCACCGATGTGGTCAAAGTGTCCGTGCGTGACGAAAAGTGCGCGCACTTTTTCTTTGCGCTCTTTGAGATAGGTGACCTCAGGAAGGATATAGTCGACGCCCGGTGTTTCAACTTCGCTGAACTGGAATCCGGCATCAATCACGATAATATCGTCGCCGTACTCAATCGCGGTCATGTTTTTTCCGATTTCTTCAAGTCCTCCCAAGGGAATGATGCGCAGTACGCCGGGAGCAACAGGAGGAATAACGGATGCTTTTCGCGGGCGCGCGATAGTACGGGACTGCCGCGGCATGCGTCCGCGTTTTCCTGCGCCGGCGCTCTGTTTGTGCGATGAGCCTTCGTGCCGTACGCCGCTTCCCGAACGACGGCTACTTCCGCCCGCGTGTCGGCTGCGATTTCCGCCGCCGTGTCTCGGAGAGCCTCCCCGAGACGGTCGATTTGGAGAAAGTTCCTGGGCCGCGGCGCTCCATGGTCTGCGACGTTCTCGATGGTCGCTTTTTGCTCCGGTTGCTGTTTTCGGTGTCCCCGCGCTCGCTGTTTGTAAGACCCGGATGCGCGGCCGGTGTCGGTGGTGGTGTTCTTGTGGCATAGACGAATGCGCAGCGCGAAGGCTCCGCAATGATTACTAGTAGTGCTCAACTGTGGCTAACGAATAGTACGAAAAAAGTATTTTAGGATTCTTTGGAAAAAAGTTTCCAGATTCTTTGTGTGTGCGTGTACCAGCGTTCAACATCAAGAAACCGTTCCGCGGGCGAGTGGACAACACCGACGGTGATACCCGAAACATGGTCTGGCATGACGTAGAGCAGATTTGGTGTGTAGAGGAAAATGGCGGGCCGGTCTGTTTCGATTTCCTTCACAAACGATGCGAACAGCTCGTGTCGTGTCGCAGGAGTAAGGGTGGTTCTGATGTTCTCAAGGATAGCATCCGCCGTGATGTTTGTATAGAGCGCAACATTGAGACCCGGGTCATTTCGCTGTGACGAGTGCCAGAAGGGAAACACATCTCCCTCACGCCCGACAACTTCGCCGAAGAGGAGCGCCTCATATTCGCGGGGGCGGATGATTTCACGATGCAGCTGGCCGGTATCAAACAGCTCTACAGACGCATCAACGCCGAGTGTGCGCCAGTCATTCTTTACGAGTTCTGCTGTGTTTTTGAGTTCAGGGGTGTTTGCGGTGGTGATGACGATTGCAAGCGTCGCTTCTTTTTTTGTGAGGAGTCCCGTCTCCGGATCTTTCTCCCAACCTGCGTTTGCGAGCAGTTCCTGCGCCTCCTCCCGGCGTTCTTCAAATGTGCCGCCGGGTGTGTCCGGAGAGAAGAGGTGCGGAGGAAGCGGCGTATCGATGGCGGTTCCAAATCCAAAAAGCACATCCTGAATAATGCGTTCCTTGTTGACGGCAAGCGACAAAGCTTCCCGTACGGACGCGCTTGTGAGCGTTTCGTTTTTGTTTTGATTGAAGAAAATACCGAAGATGCGGGGAAGCTCGTATGCCGCGATGAGAACGCCGTCATCACGCAATACTGCGGCATCTCCGGGATCGAGGCTGTCGAAGCTGTCGATGTCTCCCTCGGCGTACGCATCAAGGAGTTCTTTCTGGTTGCCAAATGTTCGCACCCGAATTTCATCGAGGTATGGCCGGCCGCGTGTTGCGTCGCCAAATGCGCGAAGCACATACGCGTTCGGAATGCCCGACGACGTCCGATTGACTGACTGCAGGACAAACGGCCCGCTCCCGACGGGTTCTGTATTGAGCACGTGTGAATTGAATTCCTCAGGTGAAACAGATTCCCAGAGATGCTGTGGAAGAATGCCGATGGTCACGTTTTCGAGGAACGACGCGTAGGGCTGTGAAAGCGTAAACGCAATTGTTCGTGCGTCGAGTGTTCGCACGCCGATGCCGGACCACACTTCCTCGAGCGGACTCTCGATGACCGGTTCCTGCGTGCGACCGATGGTGTATGCAACATCGTATGCTGTGACATGCGCTCCGTCATGGAACACGGCGTCGGGACGGATAGTGAACGTATACACGGTTCCGTCCTCGTTGACGCTGTAGTTTTCCGCAAGATCCGGAACCAGACTTCCGTCGGGGAGTGCGCGCATGAGGCCTGAGAACATAAGCATGGTGAGCTCCTTGTCGGCATCAGACTGTGCGAGCACGGGGTTGATGAATCGGGGAGTGCCGACAATGCCTTCGGTGATAGAGCCGCCGTTCGCGGGAACGACAACGGTGAGCGAGTGCGTCGCTTGCGAAAAGAATGTCATTCCGCTCCCGACTGCGATGAGGGTCAGGACAACCACGAGCGCGCGCTCAATAAACGAAAGAGAGCCCCAGAAGGTGGGTGGGGTGTGCAGAACAG
>CAZSMD010000008.1:19126-21141 GCA_964608145.1 uncultured Candidatus Saccharibacteria bacterium
GCGCGCTCAATAAACGAAAGAGAGCCCCAGAAGGTGGGTGGGGTGTGCAGAACAGGAACAGATTCAGGAACAGATTGTTTTGTGAATTCGTTGTCCACGGTCAAAACGTGCCGAAGCACGGCATGCTAGAGGACGAGAGCAAGGACTGATGCTCCCGCAAAGAGTACGGCGAGGACGATGGTGCTGATGAACAGTACGCGTTCAGCTCCGCGGCGTGTGCGCCGTGGTCCGCCGTCGTCGCTGCCAAAGACGGCGCCGAGGCCGCTTTCCGATTGCTGCAGAAGAACCGCGATGATGAGTAAGACCGCGAGAACGATTTGTACGATGGTCAGTGTTTCCATAGTCGTTTCTGTGGGCTCCATACTAGCACACGTGCGGGAATATTGTCCATGAACGTGTATACTTGTATGGTATGGAAGCATTTCTCCGTGATATCGCGGAACGAAGCACCGCTGATATACATGTCGATGAAAAAACACGTGCAGCGGCAAGCCGGGACACGTCGCTTTTTTCCGTGATGCCGAAAGCAGTTGTCGCGCCGAAAACTGCCGCGGATGTCGGTGTTCTTGTGCGCGCCGCCGCGGCACATCCCGGAGTCACGCTCACCGCGCGTTCTGCCGGTACGGGTATGGACGGCGGAGCGCTGTCGGAGTCCGTTATTGTTGACTTTACCGCACATCTCAATCGTCTTAAGGGATTTTCCGGAACGCAGGCGGTTGTCGAGCCCGGTCTCTACTACCGCGATTTTGAGAAAGAAACACTCAAACGGAACCTGTTGATGCCGTCATATCCCGCGTCACGGGAATTGTGCGCGATGGGAGGCATTGTCGCCAACAATTCCGGCGGAGAACTGACGCTTGCGTACGGCAAAACGGCGCGCTATGTGCGCGCGCTCAAGATGGTGCTCGCCGACGGCAACGAATACACATTCACAAAGCTCAACCGGGGGGCGCTCGATGCAAAAGTACTGCAAAGAGATTTCGAAGGGGAACTGTACCGCAAAATGTATTCGCTTATCCGCGACAATCTTGCCGCCATCGAAGCGGCGCGGCCGCACGTTTCAAAAAATTCAGCGGGGTATGCACTGTGGGATGTCTACAACAAAGACAAAGACACGTTCGATCTTACGAAACTGTTCGTCGGCGCGCAGGGAACTTTGGGATTGATGACCGAGGCGACATTCGACCTTGTCACACCCGACCCGCACTCGCAGATGATGGTGGTTTTTTTGGACAACTTTGACCGGCTCGGCGACATCGTCAAGGCCGTTCTTGCGCACACACCGACGACGTTTGAATCGTATGACGACAAAACGCTTTCGCTCGCAATTCGTTTTTTCGGTGCGTTTGTGAAGAAACTCGGATTTCGAAATATGCTTTCAATCGCACGGCACAGTATTCCTGAAGCACTTTCTATTCTCCGCCACGGCCTGCCGAAACTCGTGCTCCAGATTACGTTTGACGGCAAAGACCCGGCCGTGCTCAAGAGGAAGGCAGACGGACTTGCGAAGGCTCTTCGGGAATTCAGGCCCCGCTATGTCGAAATTGTCAGCACGAATGTCGAGATGAAAGAGTACTGGCTTATCCGCCGCGAAAGTTTCAACCTGCTGCGTCACAAGGTGCAGGGGATGAAGACGGCGCCGTTTATTGACGATATTGTGGTGCCGCCCCAGGTGCTTCCGGAATTTCTGCCCCGCCTTTATGCCATTCTCAATGAATACAACAAGCTCATGGTGCACAATATCGCAGGGCACATCGGGAACGGCAATTTTCACATTATTCCGCTCATGGATCTCTCGAAGAAGGAAGTACGCGAGGCCATTCCCGTCATTGCAAAACGCGTGTATACGCTTGTGCTTGAATACAAGGGTTCTATTACCGGCGAACACAACGACGGCATCATCAGGACGCCGTTTCTGAAGGACCAATTCGGAGAACATGTGACCGCACTTTTTGCGGAGACAAAAAAGATTTTTGATCCGCAACATATTTTTAACCCCGGGAAAAAAGTTCCTT
>CAZSMD010000008.1:21241-26387 GCA_964608145.1 uncultured Candidatus Saccharibacteria bacterium
AGGCGGGAACACTTGACTATGCGATTGCGCATATTGCCGGCTGATGTTGTTACATAACTCTTTTCTCTTGCGCGCAAGAGTCGTGCTCTTGTAAAATGCTTCCACACATGCGGGGAGCATGAGTTCGCAACCGGCGACACGTGCTTTTCCTGCGCTCTTGATTACTACTTCTAACCACTGTTTCTATGAAAAAACGTACAGTGAAAAAAGCAGTAAAAAAGGTCCACAAAAAAATCATTAAGAAAGCTCCGGCGACGGGGGTTCTTCCACTTGGTGACCGGGTGCTGGTGAAGCCGTTTTCGGCAAATGAAGCAGGGTCGCTCCGCCCCTCGGGCATTATCATTCCCGAAACTGTCGACAAAGAACGGCCGGAACAGGGCAAGGTCATTGCAGTTGGCAGCGGACGCTATGAAGACGGCAAACGTATGCCGATGAGCGTCTCTGTCGGTGATACAGTGCTCTTTTCAAAGTACGGCTACGACGAAATAAAATGGCAGGGGCAGGAATATTTCATTCTTAAGGAGGAAAGTATTTTAGCGGTCATCAAGTAGTTCTGACGTATGGCACACAAACACATTCTTTTTGATCGGGAGGCGCGGGAAGCGCTCAAGCGCGGCATTGATAAAGTTGCGAATGCGGTCAAGGTTACTATCGGTCCGCGCGGACGGAATGCGGTCTTGGAAAAAAGCTACGGTGCTCCGATGATTACAAACGACGGTGTTTCTATTGCGCGGGAAATCACACTTCCCGATGTGTTTGAGAACATGGGCGCCGAAATTGCGAAAGAAGTCGCCACAAAAACAAATGACGTCGCAGGTGACGGCACCACAACAGCGACCGTGCTGACGCAGGCTCTGGTTGCGGAAGGACTGCGCCACACAACACTGGGCATGAACGCTATGGCAGTTCGTCATGGTATGGAGCGCGCCGGAGAAGACGTGGTCAAAGAGCTCCGTTCGCTTGCAAAACCGATTAAGAACGAGGAAGAAATCAAACAGGTGGCGACCATTTCGGCGGAATCAGCGGAAATCGGCGCAATTATCGCGGAGACGATTCAGAAAGTAGGGAAGGACGGCGTTGTCACGGTTGAAGAATCACAGACACTCGGCGTTGACTCGGAAGTTGTCGAGGGAATGGAATTTGATAAGGGCTTCATCTCTCAGTACATGGTGACAAATCCGGAACGTATGGAAGCCGAGTACCGGGACGTGTCAATTCTCGTTACGGATAAAAAACTGGGAACGGTGAAAGAAGTTCTGCCGCTCCTTGAATCGCTCGCACAGTCAGGAAACAAAGAACTCGTCATTATCGCCGATGATGTTGACGGTGAAGCACTCGCGACGTTTGTGGTGAACAAACTGCGCGGCGGGTTCAGCGTGCTTGCGGTCAAGGCACCGGGGTTCGGCGACCGCAAGAAGGATATGCTTAATGACATCGCGGTTACCGTCGGCGCCACTGTTGTTTCAGAGGAGGCGGGCATTAAACTTGAAAACGCAACGGTTGCCGTGCTCGGAAAAGCGCGCCGCGTCGTCTCGACAAAAGACTCGACGGTTATCGTGGGCGGCAAAGGCAAAAAGGCGGATATTGATGCCCGTGTCGCACAACTCAAGGCACAGCTCAAAGCGTCAGATTCAAAATATGACAAAGAAAAGCTTGAGGAGCGCATTGGCACGCTCTCGGGCGGCGTTGCGGTCATCCGTGTCGGTGCGGCGACGGAAACCGAGATGAAATATTTGAAGTTGAAGATTGAAGATGCGGTGAACGCGACAAAAGCAGCAATTGAAGAGGGAATCGTACCCGGAGGCGGCAGCGCGCTTGTGAAGGTAAGCGGAAAACTCATGAAGACGAAGATGCCGACGGATGCGGAAAGCGTCGGGTATGCGATTGTGGTCAAAGCTCTCGAGGCGCCGTTGCAGCAAATTGCCATCAATGCAGGCAAGGATGACGGACTCGTGATTGTTGATAAGGTTCGGAACGGCGGAAAGAATTTTGGTTATGACGCCGCCAAAGATGCCTGCGTGGAGGACATGCTTGTAGAAGGCATTGTCGACCCGGTCAAAGTGGCGCGTACGGCGGTGCAAAATGCGGTGTCGGCCGCGGCGATGCTCATTACAACCGAGGTTGCAATAGCCGAGAAGAAAGAGGAGAAACCCGCGCCACACACGCACGGAGGAGAAGAATACTAAAAACACATACACCAGGCCCCGACAAAGGGGCCTGGTTGTTTTTTATTGGGAATGTGTTATAATAGTCATTGAACCAGTACCTTTTGCGGAGGAATTCCGATGGAAGAGGGAGACGCGTCGGCCACCGATGTAGTACAAGATTTGGGGACGGAGGGAATCAATCTGACGGCAGCTCTTATCGCCGTTCTGCTCGGTTTTCCGCTCCTCTCTCTGTTGGAATTCCTTGCTTCTCTGTAAACCGAGTAAGCGGTTTCCGGGCCGGTCGCGCGTTGCGCGACCGGCCCTCTGCTTTTGTGGTATACTTTTCGTATACATTACACTTTTATCTCACACGTATGCCACTTCTCTATATATTTGGTGCTGTCCTCCTTGTTCTCGTTATCTGGCTCATTGCGTCATACAACGGATTCGTTCGCCTCAACACGCGAACTGATGAGGCTTGGGCGGACATCGATGTGCAGCTAAAGCGTCGGTATGACCTTATTCCCAACCTTGTTGAGACAGTCAAAGGATATGCAACGCACGAACGTGAAGCGTTTGAAAATGTAACGAAGGCGCGTTCTGCAGCGCTCGGAGCACAGACGGTTTCCGAGCACGCACAAGCAGAAAACATGCTTACCGGTGCTTTGAAATCTGTATTTGCGCTTGCTGAAGCATATCCGGACCTTAAAGCAAACCAAAATTTCCTCGAAGTGCAGCGTGAATTGTCCGACACCGAGAATAAAATTCAGGCGGCACGCCGCTTTTACAACGGCAACGTCCGCGACATGAACACAGCCGTGCAGTCATTCCCGGGGAATGTTATTGCGGGTATCTTCAATTTTGCGAAACGCGACTTCTTCGAGCTTGAAGAGGGAAGCGGAGAGCGCGAACCGGTCAAGGTGGACTTTAACTAGATTGCAATGACAGGGCGTCACTATCGCTTATCGCTCGGCAGGATTTGGTACGTGGTCGCGGCATTCGTGATCTCTTTGAGTGTCGTCTCATGGAAAGCCGCTGCGGCGATTGAAGAAATTGCTCTCAACACCACATCCGTGTCGTCGCAGATGGCAGAGCTGATGTACGATTCGCATTAATTTTTTCTGTTCTATGGCAACGCTTTATACGCAGCAGGATGCGAATGTTCGAAGAACGTGGGCGCTCATGTCGCTTTTCTTTGTCGTCATTATTGCGGTCGGATGGTCGGTGAGTTACCTCTACAACGCACCCGAGTTTTTATTTGTGGCGGTTGTGGTCTCAATCGGCATGAATGTCCTGTCGTATTGGTATTCGGACAAGATTGCGCTTGGAATTTCTCGTGCACGGCCGGCATCGCGGGAAGAATTTTTTGATCTCTATACCGTTACTGAAAATCTTTCGATTACAGCGGGGCTTCCGATGCCGCGCGTCTATGTCATCCATGACCCCGCTCCTAATGCGTTTGCAACCGGCCGTAATCCCGAGCACGCCGCAGTCGCCGTAACGACAGGACTCCTTGAACAATTGAACCGCACTGAACTTGAAGGTGTGATTGCTCATGAGCTGTCCCATATCGGTAATCGGGATATCTTGCTCTCGACCGTTGTTGTTGTGTTGGTGGGTCTGTTGAGCCTTATTTCTGACTTCTTTGTCCGTACGAGTTTTTGGGGCGGGGGAGATCGCGACCGCGGCCAGGCAGGCGGCGTTATTGCGCTTGTCGGCGTCCTCCTTATCGTACTCTCACCGATTATCGCGTCGCTTATTCGTCTTGCGATTTCGCGCAAACGCGAATTTCTCGCCGATGCCTCGGGCGCACTTTTGACGCGATATCCCGAGGGGCTCGCCTCTGCACTTCTTAAAATTTCAGCGTATGACGGAAAACTCAAAAGCGCGACACACGCAACAGCGCACCTGTTCATTGCAAATCCGTTCGGCGGAGAAAAAGGAAAAACAAGTTTTCTCACGAAACTGTTTATGACACATCCGCCGGTTGAGGAGCGTATTCGGGCATTGCGTGGAAATGAAGCACAAGAAATCAATGACGGACACAACTGAAAAAATATCGCCGCAGGCACTGGTACACACACTGACGCGCATTCATGCGCTTATTCTTGCGGAAGAACACATTCTTGATGACGAGGGAACACTCCGTGAACTTCTCAGGACGCTTCACATTGATCTTGAAGAAAACGCGGCAGACGAAGCAGTACTTGCTGCGCTGCGTCGCGAGATACAGGCGCTCAAAACGCTTATTTATAAAGATGAACTGACCGGTGCGCTGAACCGCAGAGGTATTCTTGATGAGTGCGAGGGTTTTTTCCGCGAGGCTTTGTTTACAAAAGAAAACCGCGAATTACGGAAAGGAATCACTATTACTGATTTTTCGATACTCTTTTTTGACCTCGATGATTTTAAAGCCGTGAATGATACCCATGGACATGAAGCCGGCGACCAGGTGTTGCGTGATTTTGTGGCGGTCCTCAAGAAAAACGCACGTGATATCGACGCGGTCGGAAGACTGGGCGGGGAGGAATTTATCGTCGGACTTCTTGGCGCGAGTGAAGATGAGGCGTTTGAAAAGGCTCAACATATTCGCACACAGGTGCTTCAGAGTGTGCGTGTCGGTGATACGGCGATAACAGCGAGCATCGGTGTTGCGGCACTGCAGTCGTCGCATGCGACAACCCTTTCGGAGCTTATTGATCGTGCCGACAAAGCCATGTATGAGGCAAAAACGAAACGTGGAAAAAATACAGTTGTCCGATATAGCGAATTACCGAAAGCATGAATATATTCCATCGAAAAAATGTCCCCGCGTTCTCGTGGGGTTGGCATGAAGGGAAATTCTGGGATTTTTGGATGTTCGTGCACTTTTGGTCCGGTGTTACTCTTGCGTGCGTTATTCCGTTCATTGCACTACCCGAATCGCTTTCAATCGGTTTGGCATTTTTGGGAATTGTGGGATGGGAATTTGTGGAATACTTTTTTGATATTCACGAGGT
>CAZSMD010000009.1:0-23466 GCA_964608145.1 uncultured Candidatus Saccharibacteria bacterium
ATGGTAGACGTGGAGGTCCGTTGACCTGTTACAGCCTTCCCAAAAAGAACCCCACTTCATGGAGGTGAGATTCCCCCATGAAACTAAAACAACAATAGATCCGCCGGTTTTGAATGTCAATGTCCTTTTTGTCCTTTTGTCTTTTATAAAGGACATTTCAAAATGTTGATGTTATATGAATGTCCTTTATATGTCCTTTATAAGGTTCTTTATTTTTATTTGAACCAAAGGACACTGTCTTAGAAACGCTTTAAACAGGGCTTTGTCCTATGGTTTGTCTTTCAGAGCGACTTTTATTTATGCACAGAGTTATCCCCACTTTTAAATAAAAAGGAAAAAGTTTACAGGCTGAGCTGTAAAAACCTTAAAAAATGGTATGATTTCCGTATGGTTCCTGAGAAATTCCTGAAACCGTACGATCACACAACGACAGAAAAGGAGGTCTATGCGGCATGGGAAAAAAGCGGTTTTTTTAACCCCGATATCTGTATTGAAAAAGGCGTCACGAAGGCAGACGCCGAGCCATTTTGTATCGTCCTCCCTCCGCCAAACGTAACCGGAACGCTCCATACAGGGCACGCGTTCGGTACGGCCATCGAGGACACCATCGTGCGGTTTAAGCGCATGCGCGGATTTAAAACACTCTGGGTGCCCGGCACCGACCATGCCGCAATCGCAACACAAACCAAAGTTGAAAAGCTGCTCGAAAAAGAGGGCGTTCGCCGGCATGAACTTGGGCGAAATGCTTTTTTGGAACGCGTCAATACGTTTGCACAGGAATCACACGACACCATTGTCACGCAAATCCGCTCACTCGGCGCATCGCTCGACTGGTCACGTGAAGCGTTTACACTCGATGAGAAACGTTCCCGAGCGGTCCGTACCGCCTTCGTAAAGATGTACGAAGACGGCCTTATCTTCCGCAAACACAAAGTGGTGAACTGGGATCCGAAGGGGCAGACGGTTATTTCGGACGATGAAGTGGAATACGAGGAGCGAAAAGCAAAACTGTACACGTTCAAGTACAGCAAAGATTTTCCTTTTGCGATTGCGACAACGCGACCCGAAACAAAGCTCGGCGACACGGGTGTTGCCGTGCATCCTGATGACGCGCGCTACAAAAAGTACATCGGAAACACATTCAACATGACGTTTTGCGGTGTTCCGATTTCCGTCAAGGTTATCGCCGACAAAGATGTTGACCCCGAGTTCGGCACAGGCGCCCTGGGCGTAACACCTGCACATTCACACATAGATGCGGACATGGCGGAACGCAATGATCTCCCGAGCGTCCAAGTTATCGACGAATTTGCACGCATCACCGTCGGAGGAGAAAACCTTAAAGGTAAGAAGGTTGCTGAAGCGCGTGAAGTCGTTGTCGCGTGGCTCAGGGAAGAAGGGCTCCTCGAAAAAGAAGAAGACATCACGCAGAACGTTTCCGTCGCACAACGCTCGGGTGGTGTCGTGGAGCCGCTGCCGAAACTGCAGTGGTTCATCGGCGTCAACAAGGAATTCACGCTTCCCCACTCAAACATCCCGGGAATCGACTCCGGGGCAACAACGACGCTTAAGGAAATCATGCGCAAAAGCGTTGCCGAAGGCACCATCACGATTCTTCCTGAACGCTTCGAAAAGACGTATTTCCACTGGATAGACAACCTCCACGACTGGTGCATCAGCCGCCAGATTTGGTACGGACACCGCATCCCCGTGTGGTACAAAGGTGATGAGATGTATGTAGGGCTTGAAAATCCGGAAGGCGAAGGGTGGGTGCAGGACGAAGACACGCTCGATACATGGTTTTCTTCGGGCTTGTGGACATTTTCAACCCTCGGCTGGCCGGAAGCGACTGACGATGTTGCGACGTACCACCCAACCGCACTCCTCGAAACGGGCTACGATATTTTGTTCTTCTGGGTAGCGCGCATGATTCTCATGAGCGGATACCTTTTGGGTGATGTGCCCTTTAAAACGGTCTACCTCCACGGTCTCGTCCGCGATGAAAAAGGCCGGAAGATGTCCAAATCTCTCGGCAACATCGTCGACCCGCTCGATCTCACCGGGAAATACGGCACTGATGCGTTGCGTATGGCCATGACCGTCGGTGTTGGCCCCGGCAATGACAGCAACCTCTCCGAGGAGAAAATTAAAGCGTACAAAAAATTTGCAAATAAACTCTGGAACATCGCGCGGTTTATTCTTGAGCGAAGCGAGGACGCACCCGCTGCGCAACCGGCACTTTCCGCGGCAGATGCAGAACGCATAAGGGAGCTCGATGCCCTCGTCAAAGAAATCACGGATGATATGGAGACGTACCGGCTCTACCTGGCAGCGGAGAAGCTCTACCACTACGTGTGGCACACGCTTGCAGATGTTATCCTAGAAGAGCGCAAAGATGCGCTCCTCGGCGATGATGTAGCAGCCAAACAGTCGGCGCAGTGGACACTCATGACAATACTCACCACATCGCTTAAGCTGCTGCACCCCTTTATGCCATTTGTCACCGAAACAATCTGGGAACATATGCCGACGAAAGACGCGCCATTACTCATGATTGCTCCGTGGCCTCACGCATAGCATGTTCTCACTACAAAACATTGCATTCGCTGTTCTTGGAGGCGTGCTCCCCACGCTTCTCTGGCTGTGGTTCTGGCTGCGTGAAGATAAAAAACGCCCTGAGCCGCCAAAACTAATTGCAGTTTCTTTTATTCTCGGCATGGTTGCCGTTCCTGTCGCTGTCCCGTTTGAAAAATGGGTTTCGCTCTTGTTTGTGTCTCCGCTCCTCATCGTCATCGGCTGGGCGGTCGTTGAAGAGCTTCTGAAGTATCTTGCGGCATACATGGGCGGGATGCACACGCAGGCGGAAGACGAGCCCGTTGACGCAATGATTTATCTCATCACTGCGGCGCTCGGTTTTGCCGCTGCAGAAAACACGCTCTTCCTGCTTGACCCCATCCTCGGTGGTGAAATATTTACCACGGTCGTCACTGGAAACATCCGCTTCATCGGCACAACGCTTCTCCACGTGCTTTCGTCGGCTACCATCGGTGTCGCCATCGCATTTTCGTTCTACCGCCGACAAACAGTCCGCATCGAACATTTTGTCGTCGGCAGCATCCTTGCCATCGCATTGCATGCCTTCTTTAACTTTTTTATAATGCATTCAGGACAGCAATCCATGTTTACGATTTTTGCGCTTGTGTGGATTCTCATTATCGGCCTCTTGCTCGTATTCGAACGAGTAAAACGTATTCACGCGTAATTACTTCACTCCTCTTCTATGCGAAAACAATCTTTCTTCCAGAGACTTACCGGTGCCGTCAACACCGACGATGATTACCTCTTTGACGATGAGCGCGCCCGCGGCGACCGCATTCCGACAAAACCGTCCCAGCTTATTGAGGAGCGCGAGCAGGACGCGGAACTGGCCGTTGATGTGAGTCAAACGCCGTCTGAAATCCTCATCAAGACAATGGTGGCAGGCGTTAACCCTGATGAACTTGATGTTTCCATTAGTCAGGAAATGGTTTCTATTCGCGGATCCCGCAAGGAAACCTACGAGATGAGCGAGCACGACTATTTTCACAAAGAATTGTTCTGGGGTTCATTCTCACGGACGATACTGTTGCCCGCGGAAGTAAAGTCAGAAGATGCGATTGCAGAACTCAAACACGGTCTCCTGACAATTCGCTTGCCGAAAGTAGACAAGCAACGACAGACAAAACTCCGCATTAAAACGATTTAAAAAATGTAGAACGCCCGAGCCGGAACGGCTCGGGCGTTTTCTGTCTCCGGAGAGACCTCACACGATCGAAGGAAGCATCGCCTTGAGGATCCCCTTATCGTCGATGACACAAAAAGCAGTGTCAGACGAGCGAGGGGCGTTTTTCCACACCTTCTCAGCCTCGATGAGCGCCTCATGGCAGGATCTGCCTTCAGCGATCTTGAGGACACATGCGGTCCCGGAAAGCGCTGCAACTGCGAGGAACTGCCCCGGTGATGCGGTGATGTTCGCTTCAAAAGGCGGTTTTTCGCCAATCTTGAACATGTGACCTCCTTTGGAAGAACGGTTCGATGGGATAGTACCACAAAAACACATTCACACAAAAAAACAAACAGCCGGAAACGCTCCCGCGTTTCCGGCTGTTTGTATTGTGCTTGGGGGCGGACTCGAACAAACAACTGCCTGCTGTTCAGGGTTTTGCTCTGTGAGATTAACCAAGATCGGTTATTTTGTGCTTGGGGGCGGACTCAACACGAGTTACTAATTCGCTCCGCTCATAAGTACTCGTCGTCACGACTCGGCGACAAGCACTCGCTACGCTCGTCTTGTGTACCGCCTCCGTCTTTCGACTCCTACCCAACTTCGCAAAACAAAACACCCGGAAGCGCTGCCGCGCTCCCGAGTGTTTGTTTTGTGCTTGGGGGCGGACTCGAACCGCCGACCCTCTGCTCTTCAGGCAGATGCTCTAACCAACTGAGCTACCCAAGCAAACGAGGAACAAAGAGAGAATACCAAAAAAACGACCACGCCGCCACTAGAAACCAAGATACGCCCCAACAGCACTCTGTTCTGCCCCCAGAAGAGTTTTGTACGTCTCCATGAGCGAGTTGATGTAGGGCTGGATGACATAAAACGCGCCGACACCAACACCGATGATGAGCCAGTACGCGCCGCGCATGATATTGGCAATAACCGCGGAACGGCGAAGTTTCTTAAGTAACTCGTTATTTTCTCTGCCAAGCGCAACCGCCTCTTCAAGCATTTTTCTTTCTTCAGGATTCATACCCATATCATAGCATGTGACAGACATGCTATAGTCTCAAAAGCCCCCCCCCATAGCTCAACGGATAGAGCGGTTCCGTCCTAAGGAAAAGATCTGGGTTCAATTCCTGGTGGGGGGACATTTGCGAGTACCGCCTTTTTAATATTGCGAAAAGAGCCCTATTTTAGTAGGATACATAACAGCACCGCTCATATTCGGACCATATCGGATATGGAGCGGCCGCTTCGGACCGCATGGGCGCTCGAATTCTCGTCCTCTGCGGCTTGGCCAAAAATGAAAGCAAGCTTTCCTTTTTGTCCTCGCCTCGATGACTACATTCTCGCGACCGCGCATCATCCTCATTTCCGCCCATAGCTCAGTTGGTAGAGCAGCTCGCTCTTAACGAGACGGTCGTAGGTTCGAATCCTACTGGGCGGACAACGAAGTTGTCCGTCAAAATGCACGCCCGGCGGGGCGCGCATCACCAGCAACCTTTGCCCGGTTCGGACAAAGTCCGGCAAAGGTTACTAGGCGGACCAAAGTTCTTCGATTCGGGCAGGTGGTGAAATTGGTAGACACGCCAGCCTTAGGAGCTGGTGCCATAAAAAGCGTGGAGGTTCGAGTCCTCTCCTGCCCACAAACGTAGTTTGTCGCCCGCGAAGGACGAGAAAGCCGGAGCGCGGCGGCGCGAGGCAGGGTCGCGAAGATTTTTAGCAAAAAATCATTCGTGACCGAATGCCCTCTCCTGCCACAAACTGATTTTCTTGGCCTTGTTGGGCTGTATTTTTGCGTTTTAAAACTTGACTTTTCTCTTCTATGGTGATATAATTGTCCCAGAAAGCTCGTTGTCAGAGCTATAGAGTTATACGGAGTCCAACTCTTCAAAATCATAAACGTACTCAGCAAAAAACGGAGGAGGAGTACAATGGGAACACGGAGTGCTTTTCTGGTAGTTAGCATCCTGTGGCTGGCTATCGCGGGCACCCTCTGGATCCTCAGCCCAACAGTGATCTTTCTTGGTCTCAGTTGGAGTTGGGGTGGGGTGTCTGTCCTACTCTATGCCACTTACGTGGTATTGAGTCTCAAGGTAGTCGGCCCCGATTCAATCGGATGTCTTCTCTTCTTCGGTAAACCAATCAAGGATGTCGGCTCAGGACTTTGTCTGGTTCCCTTCTTTCTTTTCCGTGTTGTCACCGAAAAGAAAACAATTCTCCAACAAGAGATCCCTGGGGAGCCGGAAAACATCTGGCGTGGCCAGGGTCAACCGCCGGAAGGCAAGGTCCCCCCACTCTTCATCACAACTAGCGATGAGCATGACGGCACGGACGCACTTGATCGCCGGATGGTTCTTGAGCCAGTTGTCATTAATCGGTTCAGAATCGAAAGCCTCTTGAAGTTCATTGGAACAATTGAGAGCCGGGAAGATGCCGAACGTCAGATGGCAGATTTGGTGGTGAGCTTTCTCACGACCGAGCTTGCCAAAAGAACCCCCAAAAAAATCCTCACCGAACTTGGCAGCCTGAACGTACAACTCCAGACCGAGATGAAAAAGCTCGTCTCGGCTTGGGGTGTCAAGAGTGAGGGTACCGAAGTCAAACTCGTCGAGATTCCCAAAACCGTTAGTGAGGCTCTGCGTGATGTCCCCGCAAGTAAACTGCGCAAAGAAGTCACGGAGACAAACGCTGCGGCTGAAAAAAAGAAGCGGATTCTCGAAGGCGAAGGCGCCGCAGAGGCGGCGCAGAGACTTATCGAGGCGCGCGGATTCGGAGCAAAAAAATCTGCCGAGGAGATGGGACTACCTACCGATGCTGTGTTCGCGGCTGAGGTCGCTCGAGACACCATTGGACGTCAGGGCGACAAGGTCGTCATCCTCGGAACCGACGGCCTGACCAACGCCCTTTCTATGGGCGCTGCATTCGCTAAGGCACTCGGCGGGAAGAAGCCGGAAGGGGGGGGTGCTGCATGACCGGGCCGTTGGTGGTTCTTGGCCTTACTATCGGCATCTTCTTTCTTGTGAGATTCATTGTGTCTCACAGAAAGAACTCGCCCTCTAGCAACACCGCCCGGGCTGCACGAACCGTTTCAGTCTTCACCACCATGAAGAAAGCCCGCATTGGAGGAAGAAAGCTCGCCTGGGGTAGCATCTTGATTCTCCTGGTGTGGTTCTTCTGGGGCCCAATCAAGACCAAGTACTTGTCACTGATGGAGTGGCGGGCGCGCGACTTCAAGTCCACCCCCAGTAATACCGCCACTGCTAGAAAAAAACCCGCTTCCCTGCCCTGCAGATACTATCTGCTTGGTGTGGATAGTTGGTACGCTAAAGGCGACGTCTTCGACGCAGCATATCTCGAAACAGGCGGCGATATCTGGGGAAAGTTTAGAATCGTATCCAGCAAGTACGGCACGACGTCTACGCTCGAGTGGAACGGCACCGGCGGAACATACCGCCACAGTCATCCACACGAAACGACTTACGCCGTTACATTGGACACGATGGATCCCAAGCTGAAGGTCTGGACAGGATTCATTGGTGCAGGAAACCCCGGGGCGCTCTCCTGCGGGGAGTCCGACTGTTGGAGATTCCGCATCACCTGCGACCCAAGCTGAGCTCTATAGCCTCTGTACTCCACAGCCGACGCGGCTCAACCGCGCCGGCTGTTTTCTTTTGCATACAAAAACCCCGCCGGCTTAAGCCGGCGGGGTTTGTATCATCTTAGAGTCCACCTTCAACCTCAGGAAAGATATCGGTATCTGTTATTCCTGCCGGAATCGGGTTTTCAACGCCAATCGTGCCGGTAATAATTCTGATGATTCCAAAAACTGAAACCATAATAACCATACCGATAATTCCATAGATGATTGATTTCTTCCCATCTTCTCGGCCCTTGTCATCATCACGTTTTGCTATGAACTGAAGTACCCCGTATGCAAACACAACAAAAGCAACCCCGAAGAGCAGTCCGATGACTGGTTTCATGATTACGTCGTAGATATTGTTGAGTAGTTCGGGAACGTCCATAGAAGGCACGTGCAGGAATTAGAGACCTTCAACCTCGGGCACTTCGATCGGTCCTCCTTCGTCAACACCAACGGCATCCTGGATGAAGTTGATGATTCCGGCAATTGAAACAATAACGAAGAGGGCGATAATACCCCAAATCATGAGGCGCTTTCCGTCATCTCGTTTGTCATCATCGGCTGAGGCAAAGATAAACTTCACCAAACCCCAGAAGAACACAAGGAGCGCCAAACCGACAACAATCGGCGTCGCGAGGCTTACTAAGTTTCCGATTGCCTCAACAATGTTCTCGATGTTACCGAGCTGTGCGTGGGCAAATGCGGGCGCCAACGCTGCAAGAGCAACGAGGGCGAGTGTGTATTTCTTCATACTAAATTACTATATCTGCTAATTTATAAAGTATTCTTCAGCGTTTATAACGCTTCTGACCTGCCTATAAGTATAGCGCACCCCCAGGGTGCGCTATACACAGATAACCCGTGAAAATCGGAAATTAGAGGCTCACCTGCGGGGGAGAAATGGGACCCATATTTTGCCCCGGAATAAGTTCCCCGCCGATAAATCTAATTATCCCGTACACAGAAAAGAGAACAAAGAGCGCAATGACACCACCGACCATAATTTTTTTACCGTCTGCCTTTCCGTCCGTGCCTTGGGAGTAAATATACTTCACAAGACCCCAGATAAACACCAGAACCGCAAGCCCTGAAAGAACGAGGATGAGATTCGACGTTATTTGGCGCCCTCCCTGTATAAGACCAAGCGTCCCTGAAAATCCCGCCGCAGAGACAAATACGGGGAGCGAGAGAGAAAGAATAAGAGCAAAATTACGCATAGCTAGTATGTTATCCAAAAATTTCAGAACTAATAAATTGAACAATGCCCCAAAATGAGAAGAGTACGAAGAGCCCGACAACCCCATAGACCATGGTGTTCTTCGCACTAATCTTTTGCTTCTCATCACCGGCATAAAAAATATACTTCACAATACCCCAAACAAAAGCGAGAACCGCAAGCCCGGTAAGAAGACCCAGAATTGGATTAATAAGATCCTTTGCGTCTTCGATAAGATCACCAAGGTCGTTTGCCGCAGCAAGCACCACTGATGGAAACATAGAGAGTGCGGCAGCAATGAAAGTTTTTTTAAATAGTTTCATATGATGTAATTAAGAGAACGTAACTTCATGCTGAGGGTCAACATGACGGATTGTTATATCATCCAATGTTCCCTGGATAACATCTGCAATGACACGCGCTCCAAGGAGTACCGCTGTACCGACAACAGTCCAAAGAAAGGCTTCCTTCGCAGTTTTGAGCTTTCCAGTATCACCACGTGCCGTCACAAACATAAAACCTGTGTACAGTATAAAGAAAACGGCGACATAAAAACCAATGCTTGTTGCAACATCAACAAACGTAAAGATGAGATCCGGGATGGAGTCTACGTTCTCAAGCGGGTTTTCAATGACCACCGGTCCGGAAGTTGGCGGATCCGCAGCAATTACTTTCAGAGGGGCCACCAGGGACGGGGCGAGAAGGACCAGGAAGCAGGAGCTGAGTAAAATATTTTTACACATACCGGTTTAGTTAAATATTTCTGTTACATCCTTACCGAGGAGTGTTGTTGTCAAAAGGTTGACAACAAGCCACGCGCCAAGAGCAATCAAAAGACCTGTAAAAACGTTGACAAAAATACCATGGGCTTTTTTAACCTGCCCCATGTCATCACCCGCTGTCAGATACTTAAAACCGGCCCACATAAAAAGCAGAGTTGCGACGGGAACTGCAACGGTGAACATCAGAAAATTTATGATGTTTTTCGCAAGTTGAATAAAATCATAAAAACCGCAGTCAGGACCGTCACAAGGAACAAGCCCTTCTTCCTGTGCATAACCGATAAACGGAACCATGAGGAGAAGGAAAACAAATACACTTAACCCAAGTGCCAGATATTGCTTTTTTTTACCTATCGCAAAAGTCATGACTCTAGTGTAGCGCGTTTATGGGGAAAATCATCTGCCGTCAAAGAGGTTTTGAAGGCGGCCGTCTGCGGTGGTAACAGCCCGGCTGACCGATTCCCTGCCTGAAATGATGTCCCCGACCATGGTGCCAAAAATACCTTCTGAAGCATCCGGGGCCGGGTCGAGAAACGCACGGGCAATGAGGGCTTGGGCGTAGAAAAGCGACCGGAAGGCGTCCGTCGGTTTTTGTGCAAGAAGGTCGCGTCGCGCCGGCGGCAGGTTAAATTCGTTTGCCCAGAGCGCGCCGATTTCATTTCCCGCAAGAAGGGATATTGCGCTGAATGCTCCGGCGACATTGTCCGACTGCTTCATGATTGCGAGTCCGTAGAAATTTCCGTACGTTGCCGTGAGCACGCCGTCGCGGGCCTGCGGCATAGGCGCAACATCGAAGTTAAGGTTGGGGTTCTGTTCTTGAATACCGAACAGCTCGCTTCCGAAACCGAGATACAATGCCAAGTCGCCCCTCAGGAAAACATCACGAGCTTCAGGCAGTGCCGTGTTCCAGGAATACACCGGCTTACCGGGATTTGCAAATTCTGTGTAGAAACGCACCGCTGAATCGGCGGGTGCCTCTGCAAAACCAAGCCGGTCAGAAAAGACAACATTCTTGTTGCCGTCGTCCGCCGAGCGGGTAACAATCGGACTTCCTGCCTGCATAACAAGCGCAGCAATAATTTCCTTCGCATGCCTGATATTGGAATACCCGCCGAGGGCAATCGTGCTCTGGAGCACATTGAATGCCTGGTCCGTCTTTGTCAGCTTACCTGACATGGCAAGCAGTTCTTCCCACACAGCCGGCGGCTTTGCAATATTCGCCGTGTTGAGAAGCGTGCGGTTCCAGTACATGACAATAGGATCAATCAGTATGGGGAGCGCAAGCGTGCCTTCGCCGGAGAGATAAATTTCTCCGCCCTCCGCAAAAGTGTCGCGGAACGCCCGCTCAGAGAACGACGCAAACGGAATCGTGTAGATTTTATCCTCGTACCGGTTGATAAACTGCTGCGGAAGGATGATGACGTCGGGACCGCGCTGCGCCGCAAGCGCCTCAATAAGTTCGGTATCGAAGGATTCTTCGGGAAATTCTTTATAGGTAACTTTGAGAATATTGTCGTGGTCCTGGTTGTACGTCGTCAGAAGCTTTTCAACAGCGCTTGCGTCGAGTGTCCCCCATATCGTCGCTTCCGGAGGAATCGCGTTGTCTCCCCCGCCGCCGCCGAACTTTCCAAACGAAGCTACCGTAATGACACCGGCGACAATAAAAAAACCGAAGATGGCAAGGACGATGGTTTGAAATGTTTTCATACTACTTTTTCTTTCTAAAAATCATGCCGTAGTGGTGCGAACCGGCATCAATATCCTCTTCAAACGTGAGGCCAACGGACTCCGCAAGCGCTCGCGCGGCATGCTTGCCGAACAGATGATCGGTGTGCGGTCCTATGCCGCCCGACGCTTCCTGCCAGTCGACAACGACGACTTTGCCGCCGTTCTTCACAATACGCGCGACTTCCTGCATGAATTGTTCTTTCTTTTCAATCTGAAAAAGGACGTTCGTGACAAGCGCGACATCGAGAATACCGTCGGCAAGCCGCGTTCCGCGCGGCTCATCAAGGTCGGTCCAAACCACATGTACATTGGTGAGACCTTCTTTCTCCGCCTCGCGCCGTACCTTATTGAGCAGTTCCTTCTGAATATCAAAGGCGTAGACAATTCCGCTTGCCCCGACAGCGCGCGCGGCAAGCATCGCATGAGCGCCGGAACCGACGCCAAGATCGGCGACAAGCATGCCTTCACCGATATGCGACTGGCGGATTATCTTTTTTGGGTCAGCAAACATTACACCGTAAGCATAGCACACGAGAACGCCTCCAAAACAAAGGAAATCCACCGTCTAGCGTCCAAGCAATATGAGTACAAGGAAAAATCCCGCTGTGAAAATGGCAAAGAAACCGACCGTTCTGAAGAAAAAGGACACTGCTTCCGCTTTTCTGTCCTGGATATAGAGCATTACCGGCGTGTAGAAAAAGAGATACGCCATCACCGCGACCGAGAGTACGAGAAGCGAAAGCGCGGCAATTGGCATCAAAACATTGTCCGGACCGCCAAAAAGTTTCGAGCCATAGAACATAACCAGCGCAACGAATGTTACATAACCAGCCGCAAGCACGGCATTTTTGAAAGGTGGGTAGTACATAGGAAAAACGTGCTAGCTTATAAACACACAAGCGAAGCAATGGAGTCTCCTTCGCGCATCTTCATAATGCGCACGCCTTGCGTCACACGGCCGAGTACCGAGATTTCACCCAATGTTGTCCGGATGACCTGGCCTTTCTGGGAAATAACAACAAGCTCACCTGTTTCCGGAGTCACCACCTGTGCCGCCATGATTGCTCCCGTTTTTGCCGTCACATTCGCGGTTTTGACGCCGCCGCCGCCGCGTTTCTGCACCTTGTATTCTGAAACCGGGGTGCGCTTGCCGTAGCCGTGTTCAGTGACAATGAGAAGTGCCGCTTCTGCTTCATCTTTGTGAACGATACCGGCGCCGACAACACTGTCGCCTTTGCTAATGCGAATTGCACGCACACCGCCTGCGGTTCGTCCCATCTCGCGCACATCGGATTCCTTGAACCGGATGGACTGGCCTTTCTTCGTGACGAGCAGCGCTTCGTCTTTTCCGCTCACAAACGCGCTTGAAATCAGCTCGTCGCCCGCATCGAGCGAAATGGCAATGATGCCGCTGCGGCGCACATCATGGAAACTCTTTGCCGCAACTTTTTTCGCGACACCCATCTTTGTCACCATAAGTATGCTCCCTTCATGCTCTTTGACCGCCTTCGAAAGCGGGAGAATCGAGGTAACGCGTTCGCCATCAGCAAGCGAGAGGAAGTTCATGACTGATTTCCCTTTCGTCGCACGCTTTCCTTCCGGCAGTTCATGCATTTTGAGCTGGTACACCTTGCCGCGATCAGTGAAAAACAACAGGTCGCTGTGTGTTGAAGCGGTCAGGAATGTCGTCACAAAGTCCTCTTCTTTTGTGTTGAGGTCGATGACACCGACGCCGCCGCGCTTTTGTGTTTTGAATTCCGAGGGGTTTGTACGTTTAATGTACCCGCCCGCGGTATAGACAAGCACGTTTTCCTCGTCCGGAATTAAGTCTTCGTCGGAGAGCGCCGTCACCCCGCCGCGAACCACCTTGGTAAGACGGTCATCGCCGTACTTGTCCGCGATTTCTGAAAGTTCGGTCTTGATGACCTCGCGCATTTTTTTCTCGCTTTTGAGGAGCGTCTCGAGCTCTGCGATACGTTTCTGGATTTCCTTCAGTTCGTCTTCAATCTTCTTGCGTTCAAGCCCGGCGAGACGCTGGAGCTTCATCTCAAGAATGGCGACTGTCTGTTTCTCGGAGAACTTGAAGCGCTTCATGAGAGATGCCTTCGCATCGTCCGTGTCTTTTGACTTCTTGATGAGCGCAATGACTTCGTCGATGTGGTCGAGTGCCTTCGAGAGACCGAGAAGGATATGCTCGCGTGCCTGCGCTTCGCGCAAATCAAATTCCGTGCGGCGGCGGATAACCACCAGACGGTGTTTAATGAATTCTTCAAGAACGCTCTTCAAAGAAAGCGTCTGCGGCACGCCGTCAACAAGACACACAAGGTTGAGGTGGAATGTCTCCTCGAGCTGTGTGTGTTTGTAAAGATAGTTAAGCACTTTTTGCGGCTGTGCTCCGGTTTTGAGGTCAATCACCACGCGAAGCTCCTTCGCTGATTCGTCACGGATATCGCGGATACCGTCAATCTTTTTTTCGTGCACCAGATTCGCAATCTTCACGATGAGATCCGCCTTGTTCACGCGATATGGAATCGATGTGATGATGATCTGAAACTGGCCCTTCTTTCCTTCAACAATTTCCGCTTCCCCCCGCGTAACCATGCCGCCCTTGCCGTTTGCATAGGCGTGGTGGATGTCCTTCTGACCAAATACGATACCGCCTGTCGGAAAATCGGGACCCTTAACGTATTCCAAAAGGTCGTCGTTCGTCGCATCGGGCGTATCAATCAAATGCTTCGTCGCGTCAATCACTTCACGCAAGTTATGCGGCGGAATACTTGTTGCCATACCGACGGCGATGCCCAGGGTACCGTTCAAAAGCAGGCTCGGAACCGCCGCGGGAAGCACGGTCGGTTCTTTGAATTTGCCGTCATAGTTAGGCCGCCACTCCACCGTTTCTTTTTCAAGATCGCGGAGCAGTTCGCCGGCAACACGCGACATACGCGCCTCGGTGTAACGCATGGCCGCAGGCGGATCACCGTCGATTGAGCCGAAGTTACCCTGGCCGATGACAAGCGGATACCGGTACGAAAACGTTTGCGCCATGTTGACCATTGCGTCATACACGGATGCATCGCCGTGCGGGTGGAATTTTCCGAGCACTTCACCGACAACTGCCGCTGACTTTCGCGGTTTTGATGCCGCAAAAAGTCGCATGCCGTACATCGCATACAAAATACGGCGATGCACCGGCTTCAGTCCGTCGCGTACATCGGGAAGCGCACGAGCCGTAATCACAGACATCGCGTAGTCCAAGTAGGACTCTTTCATCTCAAGAGACACGTTCCGGGAAACAATGCCGCTCTCCGCCCGCGGCTTCATTGCCCCCTCTTCTTGTGACGTGTTTTTAGCCATATTCGATACTCTAGTATAGCAAAAAATCGGCTCTTTATAAAGCCCTTCTGGTTATAAAGGGAGTGCTTTTTTAAGCGCTCCCAACCCTTCCCCTACACCCTTAAAAAGGGTCTCAAACGGCCCCGGTGTATCGTCTGCTGAGAGAGACGGGGTCGGCGAATGCAAAAGCGCTGTTACGAACCACAGGAGCCCGACAAGACATGTCAGGGAAAAAGCCGTCCAGAAGGTTATGCGCCGTCGCGATTCCAAAGGACGCTGTTGAATTCGCTCAATAATGCGGAAGAACATGTCGTGTGAATTATGCCGCTGTCGGCTTCAAGAGAATGATGTCTCCTTCTTTGTCGGCGATGTCTTTTTTCTTTACCGTAAATTTTTCAACGGGTGCAAGACCTGATTCCCCTTCCTCTTTCAGAAATGCTTTGAGCGTCTCCGGTGTTGCGTGCATAGGAATAACGACACGGGCTTCAAGTGAAACACCGATTTTGCTCGCTTCCTGCGGCGTCAGAACGCCGTCGTCACCGACAGGCACAAACAAAATGTCGATGTCACCAATTTCTTCAAGTGTTTCGCTCTGCAGCTGCGGATCGGAGAGCGCTCCCAAAAAACACAGGCGCATGTCTTCGAGCGTCACCATGTAGATGGTATTGATGCGCTCCTCCCCCTGGTATTTTGATGTTGACGCAAATCCGCGCACGAACACGTCGGCAAATTCATATTCGCCGGGACCGGTAATCACAAACGGGTCTTTGTCTCCGCGCGAAACGGTTTCAATACCATTCATGTCCGGATGATTAAGTGATACAAGAGCAATGTCCGCACCGAAACTTGATGACGGCAGTTTTGATTTTTTTGAAACAGGGTTAAACGCAAGCACGGTGTCGCCGAACTGCACTTTGAACGATTCGAGCGTGTTGTAGGTAATGATCATAGCGGTTCCAGTATAGCAAAAAACAGCCCCTCCGAGGAGGGGCGAATGGGTACGGTCATTAGGAGTGCGGGGGTTCGGAAACTTTCTGGTAGATCCTGTTCAGATACTCCTTCGATTCCACGAGGTCGTGCTCGAGGGACGCAATCCGTTTCCGAATTTGAGCTTGGATGTTCTCCTTGAACTCCCGCTCCCACAAGACGACCGCGTCGGGAACAGAGAGCGTGGAAGGAGTCAGCGGCCGATACTTCTTCATGTCCGAAGTATTGGCAGCAAGCGTCTTTCCGGAAAGCGAGACGTCGGCGAGAGCCCAAGGATCGTCGTAGAAACCCGAGAGTGTTATTCCCTTGACGTCAACCTTGACGGTAACAACTCCCTGGAAGACGCAGTCGAAGGTGCGCAGAGGAGTAAAAGAAACATCCATCGCTTCAAAATCAACACAGAATGAGATGTACCCGGAAAGAGCATGGCATCCATTCCAGATTGCTTCGCGCGAAATGGGGTCAAACACGCCGTCAGAAAGCCGAAGGGGCAGAATGAGTTTCGGTTTCTCCGCCATGACAAAGAACTCCTCTCCGGGAAGCTCAGCTTCCCTTTCATATCGACGCCCGATCATGGACACCGACAGAGGAGTTGTAACACGACAGGTGCTCTACCGCAAATAGAGCGCTTTGTTCGCCTTGTGTTCGTCAAAATCCCTCGCAAAATGCGTCGTTCCGTTGCTGTCTGAGAGATAGAAAAAGTATTCGGACTCAACAGGACGAAGCGCGGCTTCGATTGCCTCAAGACCGGGGTTTGTAATCGGACCCGGCGGCAGCCCCTTGTTTGTGTAGGTGTTATAAGGCGAATCCATCTCCAAATCATCCTTTGAAAGCTCCGCCGACGCTTTGCCGATCAAGTATGCAAACGGCGCATCCACCTGGAGCGGCATGTCGATTGAAATACGTTTCCAAAGAATACCGGAAACGAGCTGCCGGTCTTCATAGGTACGCACCTCCTCCTCAATAATTGACGCCATCGTGACGACTTCCTCGAGTGTATGACCGGAATTGCGGATTTCTTCAGCAAGCGGCTCAGTTTTTTCTGCAAAATGATCCGAGAGCCATTTCACCACTTGCTCAGGTTTTGCGTTCGGAGGAAAAAGATACGTGTCCGGGAATAAATATCCCTCAAACGGCGTGGCTTTTTTTATAAAACTTTCCGTATCAAAATTCATGAGGTGCGCAGAAAGGATTTTTGACATCTGAAAAACAGTCGAACCCTCGGGAATAAAAACGCGTACCGGCGTAATGTCATAGTCCCCGCGCACGAGCCGCCACGCGATGCGGAATGTCCCCTGCTGTTTTGAAAAAAGATAGTCCCCGGCTTTCACATCATCCGCACCGCCCATAACCGTCACAAATGTCTTCAAAAGAACGGTTGAGGTAATGAGATGCGCTTCTTTGAGAACCCCCGCTGCCTCTCCGAGCGAGGCACCTTCGGGAATTGTTGCGAGGGCCGGACGGATTTCCGGACGCGGCGTGTGCAGGAACGCAATAACAAGCGCGAGGAAAAGGACAGAAAGAACCACGACGCGTTTCCTGGGACGAAAATACATAGTTAGAGCGGCAAGTTCATCGGCGGCTCGCCCTTCCTGGATTCGATGCGGCCGAATGTCGGCGTCTCCGCTACACCGCCCGGGAAATGGAAGATAGTCGCAAGTTCCTCGCTGTTGAGAACAAAGCTCGGTTTTTTATAGGGAGAGTGAAAATAGCTGCGCAGGCGGTATGCCTCAAAAAATTGACGCTTCATTTTCGGCAGCTTCTTCTTGAACGGGTCTTCGTACCAGAAATCGAAACTGGTGCTTTTACGCTTCTTGAATCCGTTCAGGTGCTGCGTATTGTACTGCGCCAGCACGCCGTTCAGCGCGCCCTTGTGCGACTTGTTGAAATACTCCGTCTCAGCAAGATACAACGCACGAATGCCGACATCAAACGGAAGCTTGGTGATGCTCCGCTCAAGCGCGGTGATGGTGTCTTTTTCAAGCGTCGTGAGATTTATCGACTTTGCTTCCGGATCTTCGCCCTTAATTTTTCGTTTCTTCACGATTGTCTCAACCTCTTTCTTTACGTCATCTTTCCACTTATCCGTCGGTTCAAAATACTCCTTTGTCTTTTTCGTAATATTGAAAACATCCTCCGGTTTCGTAAATTGTCCGAAGTACGACTGTCCTTCCTTCTTGTCCTCCTTCTTGTGTGCGCGAATAATAATCTGAATCCACGCCTGCTCACCTTTGCCGAGGCCGCCCAGATATTCAAGAACCGGAGTAATGGGATCGATTTTAAATTCTTCCTTAGGATCGCGGTCGAGTCCGTAATCAACGTATGTTTTAATCGGATACGGATCAGGTTTCGTCAGCTGGAAATCAGCGGCATATATGTCGGCTTTGTCCGGATCAAACACAAAAGCAAGCGTGTAGTCAGGGACTTCTACGACCTCGGTGTTCGGGTACTGGGCATAAATCTGGTTCTGAATATTTTTTACATGTGTTTTCCACGTCCAGATGAAAAATTTCACCTGGCCCTCGATGGAGACAAGCTCCAGAGAAAACCATGCACGCGCGCCGCCCTCCCAGTATTTTTCATACCAATTTCCCTCGCCGCCGAGCGCATAGAAAGCGCCGAGAGCAACCTCCATCGCTGCGGGTGATTTTGAAACTTCTTTTGGAACACGGATCTCAAGCAATACCGGTTCCTGTTTTGCGATGAATTTTGCGCGGCGCCATCCCATCCACTGCTGCCACGCGCCGATAAGAAGCGTGATAGGGAGCCAAATAGGCGCAAGATTAAAAAAAATCTTTGCAGCCGCCCATGCAGCTTCGGCTCCGACTTTCAGATACTCGAGCATACCTCTATCATATCGCACAGAGAGGAGCGATGTCTATGAAATGAAACCGCCCCGCCCCTCAAGGCTCGCATGCGAGCACGATGGGGCGGGGCGGCCGGTAGTATTTTCTTATGCGAGCCGGTATTTACCGCTTGCGTCTTTCACGAAGTGTTTTAAATCCTGGAGATTCACAACAACGGTGTTCGGCTTGACGTAGCGCTCCTTCAAAACCTTGTCGATAATCTCATCCCGTGTAAGTGCGCCATTCTCGGCAAGTACTTTCTTGATGACATCGCGAACAACACCTTCAACATATCCCCATTCGGTAAGCGCATAGAGTCCCCGGCCGACGAGCACAAATCGTTTGTCTTTGATGAGCTCATTGTGTGCTGTCGCGGTGTGTGCCTTCTTGCCGAAGAGTTCACCGATGCGTTTTGCAACTTCAGTAAAGTGAAGCGGCGAGCCGTGCTGGCGGATGGCAAGGTATGCGTAATCACGGATTCCTTTGGGTGTAATGTTCGGTGATTCAGCGGGGCCCCATTCTCCGAGCGGGTTGCTGCTGATAGATTTCGAAATCGAGAGCCAGCGCTTTACCATTTCTTCCGTGCGGTACTGCTCCGCGAGATCTTTTGCCTGATCCAGGAAAGACGTGATGATTGTGCCTTCGCTTACGAGTTCCTGGTCAGAAAGTGAGCCGTACAAATTCTTCAGTGCGCCTTCAACCTTATCTGCAAGACCCTGGTCAACGAGCCAGCGGTGCACAAAGTGGTCGTCTTCTTTACGCCGGTCGAACATGTGTCCGACGACAAGCAGCACATGAAAATGATTTCGAACTGACGGATCGTTTGAAAGATGTTCGAGAAACGCTTCCTCTGAAACAACCGCACCGTGGAAAAGCATCTCTTCCTTGAGCGATTCGAACGCCGCCTGCTCCTTGACGTATGCATCTGACTTCCGGATGCTTGCAAGTGCGTAGTTTTCGATTTGTCGTACGCGTTCGCGCGTAATGCCGTACTGCTCTCCAATGGCTTCAAGCGTCATGCGCTTCGTCTTCTCGCCGAGACCGTAGCGTTTTGTGAGCACATCCCGCGCGCGGTCAGAAAGCACGCTCAAAAGGCGCTTCGAAACCTGCTTCGGATTGAAGGAAACACATGAAGGACGAGCTGTTTTTGCCGACTTTGCCTTTGGAGCAGTTTTTGCCATATACGTACGACGTTAGTGAAAAATAATAGCCAAATGTGGTCTAATTACCCGAATGAGTGTATCACTATACGAATTATCCGTCAAGGGACTAGACCACAATATTCAGAATCTTGCCTTTGACGTAGACAACCCGTTTTGGGCCTCCCTCGGGAAGCCACTTAGAAACCGCTTCAACCGTTTTTGCCGCTCCGAAAACGTCGTCTTCGGAGGCATCCGGTGGTACTGAAACGGTTGTTCGGAGCTTGCCATTGACCTGCACGGCAACCTGAACGACGTCCTCAATTAAGGCTTTTTTGTCGTAGGCTGGCCATGGGGCCTCATGCACAGAGCCCGAATTCCCTAGTTCCTTCCAAAGCTCCTCTGCCAAAAACGGAGCAAAGGGAGCAACCAAGGAAACGAGAGTACTATACCACGATTTTGAAATTGATGCAAGGTCTCCGAGGGTGTTCGTCAGTATCATGAGTGAAGAGACCGCCGTGTTCATTTTGAGGCTTTCGATATCATCCCCCACCTTTTGGATCGTCTTGTGCAGAATGTGGTGTACTTTGGGGTCGTCCGGTGCGGTATCGGCAACTTTTTCCTGAAGCTTCCAAAGACGCTCAACAAAACGGCGTGTACCGACAAGACCGTCCTCAGACCAGGCGATTGACTGATCAAAAGGACCCATAAACATGCCATAGAGACGTGTGGTGTCAGCTCCAAAACGGTCGATAACCGTGTTCGGATCAACGACATTTCCCCGCGACTTCGACATTTTCTCCCCGTTCTCTCCGAGAATAAGTCCGTGCGCGGTTCTTTTTTTGTACGGCTCCGGTGTCGGCACGACATTGATGTCATAGAGGAATTTGTGCCAGAAACGCGAATAGAGAAGATGGAGTGTTGTGTGTTCCATGCCGCCGTTGTACCAGTCAACGGGAAGCCAGTATTTTAATTTTTCCGGATCCGCAAGCGCAGTATCATTGTGGGGATCACAATACCGAAGGTAGTACCACGACGAGCCCGCCCAGTTCGGCATCACATCCGTCTCGCGTCGTGCGGGTGCACCGCATGAGGGGCATGTTGTGTTCACCCAGTCGTCGATTGCGGCAAGCGGTGAATCCCCCGTTTCAGTCGGTTCGTAGTGTTCGACATGCGGCAGTGTCACCGGCAAGTCCTGTTCGGGCACCGGAACCCAGCCGCACTTCTCACAGTGAGTCATCGGAATCGGTTCGCCCCAGTACCGCTGCCGGGAGAAAACCCAGTCGCGCAGTTTGTACGTGGTCTTCCAAACACCTTCAACTTTCTCGGTAATTTTCTTTTTTGCCTCCTCGCTCGAAAGCCCGGTAAAGTCCCCCGAATCAACAAGCGCGCCGTCACCGACAAACGGAAGTGTTTCGCCGCCGGAGATGACCTGGCGAATCGGTACGCCAAACTTCTTCGCAAAATCGTAATCGCGCTCATCGTGTGCGGGAACCGCCATAATGGCGCCCGTGCCGTATGTTGCAAGTACGTAGTCAGCGATGAATATCGGAAGTTCTTCGTTGTTTGCCGGATTTACCGCCAGAACACCTTCGAGCTTTACGCCTGTTTTATCTTTCTGTTCCGCCGTGCGGTCTATTTCCGTCTTCTTTTTCGCTTCTTCGACGTAGTTTTTTACTTCCTCCTGATTCTTGATTGCTGGCGCGAGCTTCTCCACAAGCGGATGTTCCGGAGCAAGCACTACATATGTCGCGCCAAAGAGCGTGTCGGGACGTGTGGTGAACACGCGAATCTTCTCGTCGCTTCCGGAAACTCCGAAGTCAATCTCCGCACCTTCGGATGGTCCAATCCAGTTGCGCTGCCCCGCCTTTACCGCCTCAATAAAATCGACGGTTTCCAAATCGTCATAGAGACGCTGTGCATACTTCGTAATCGCGAGCATCCACTGTTCACGTTCACGTTGCACGACTGTCCCGCCGCAGCGCTCGCAGACACCCGCGACAACTTCCTCATTTGCGAGACCGATTTTGCAGTTGGTGCACCAGTTGATGGTGCTCGTCGCCTTGTATGCAAGACCGTGCTTGAAAAGCTGAAGAAAAATCCACTGCGTCCATTTGTAGTATGACGGATCGGTCGTGTTTACTTCCCGCGACCAGTCAAATGAGATGCCGAGGTTTTGTATCTGACCGCGAAATGTTTCTATGTTTTCCGCTGTTACTTCATGCGGGTCTCGTTTTGTCTTGATGGCGTAGTTTTCGGTCGGCAGCCCGAACGCATCCCATCCAATCGGATAGAGTACATTTTCTCCCTCGCGCCGGCGCTTACGCGCAACGATATCAAGCGCAACGTATGAGCGCGGGTGTCCGATGTGCAGTCCCTGGCCGGACGGATACGGAAATTCAACAAGGATGTAGCTTTTCTTTTTTGAGGAATCGTCGAGCGCCCGTGCGTATGCCGCGTCTTTCTTCCATGCTTCTTTCCAACGGGCTTCAATTTCCTTGGGATTGTATTCTTGCATAGCGCTATACTAGCATTCGCGGAAAAACAAAACAAAAGCGCCCCGCTCCGTTTCCGGAGCGGGGCGCGTATACGCTGTTACTTTATGACATCCCACTTTAACGCATCGATTGTCCGCGGGAAACATACATGCCCCGCGTCATGGACAAAGGCCGCGTCGGGACCCCATGGATCCCGCAGCACCGTTGTTTCGGAGGTGCTTCCGGTGTCTGCATTTGAGAGCGCAAACGTTGCGCATAATTCGAAGGAAAGCGGTCCGGTGACTTCATATTCGTATGAGGCTCCGGTTTCAGGATCAACCGGCACACGAAAACCGCTGAAATCATCCTCAAGCGCCGCGAGCGAGAGCGGGAGAACTTTCTTCGTCTGCCAGTGATTCAATACTTCCCACTGGATGCTTGAGAGATTGCCGACACGTTCTTCGTCGAAACGCACCGCGCGCTGATGCTTCGGGGAACCGACGGTGACAAAGCCGAGCACAATCGCCGCAATCACCGCAAGCGCGGCGAGTACGATGAGTGACACATTTACCTTCTGTTCATTGCCCGATGACGCACGCTTCAAATCATAGAGGTAGTAGCCGAAGACCGCTGCTGCAACGACAAGCACGGAGAGAATCTTCCACACGAAACGCGAAGTGATTTCTCCGCCCATGTATGTATTGATGAGCGCAATGACGTCACCTGCGACCGTCGCTCCCGCAATGAAGAGCGTAAGCCACACAAACCATTTGCGGATTGAAAGACCTGACTTAATCGGATTCGCAATTACCTCCTTTCGAATGAGCCACGAAAGCACAAGGTAGAGCGGGAAAACGACAACGAGCGTTGCAATCGAAAACTGCAGCGTACTTGTTGCACTTGTCACTACCCACGGATCAAGCGCGTCGCGGAAACGCATATTGATAACGGCAAAAAGAAGTGCCAGGAGACTTCCGGCAGACGCATAGAGCGTCACCGCAACACCGAGGTACATAAAGAAGTCCTTGGGAGACATCTTTGGTTTGTCCATTTGTGGTTCCATATAGGTTACTGATTACTCGTTGGTAAGTTAGTAAGTACAGTATAACGAACATAATGACCAAATCCCACTAGTCAAACAGGGTGCTCGAGATTTTGTCTTTTGGAGCATTATTTGTGGTTTGGTGCTTGGGTTTTGGTGCTTCTTTTTTGTTATCCCCACGACCTTGACAATACCTGTCATTTTGCTATAATGCACAAACCGATGGCGAGGCCTTGCGAAAGGACTCCCACCGCGGGATGTTCTTTCAAAACTTCGTCTCAACGGCCAGAGATGGCCATTTCAGCCCCACGCGGGCAAGGAGGCAACTGAATGCTGCGCGCCATCATCTTCATGGAAAACTCGATTTCGATGCGCTTCAGCTCGACGGCCGCGGCCTGATCCGGCGGCGGCGCCGGGGTATCCCACAACGGGAACCCCGGGGTCAACCGAAACACCAACAAAAGGAGGGCTCATGAAGCCGCTCCTGGGTACCGCAGGCCTCGAGAGCCTGCA
>CAZSMD010000010.1:0-11829 GCA_964608145.1 uncultured Candidatus Saccharibacteria bacterium
GAGGCATCAACACCGTTCGGCGAAGGCCCTTTTTGGGGTTTTGGGGAAGGACTTGACATATAAACCAGGGTATGCTAGGATACTTGCGTTCACTGACATCAAAGGGAAGAGGCAACAAACCCGCAGATTTGTTGCGAGGTTCCAGGCGAGGAATCTCTAAGCGAACTTCATGCCTTCCCGCATGCGTGTGGTCGGTGAGGATTCGTTGGTTTTCTCGACTTGTTCGAGATTGCGAACGGACCCCTTAACAAACAACGCGGCTTTGCTTAGAGATTTTTCGTCTGGCAACGTGCTACACGTTCCATACTACACACTTTTCCGAGGATGCAAAGGACACTACTGTGCATTACGCACACTTCGTCTTTTTGCAGAGATTGTCAAATTGTGTGAACAAAAGAAAAACACGCGCAGAAACAGCGCGTGTTTTTCTTTTGGAAAACGTTTTATCTGTCGGAAAGATCAATGACGCGAAGGACTTCATCAAATGAGGTAATACCTTCAAGAATTTTCAGAATACCGTCCTGTGCCATCGTCAGAATACCCTGCTCCGCGGCCGCCTTTTTGATTTCGCGCTCGCTCGGGCTTGTCTCGATAATGTCCTCAATTTTTGCGTCAAGAATAATGGCCTCAAACAGTCCGAGCCGCCCTTTATAGCCGGTTCCGCCGCAGGTTGCGCAGCCCTCGCCAGGAACCCACATGCGGTCACGTCCCACGGAAGCGATTTGCGTCTGGTCAAACACGGTTGCAAGAACAGCATCAATTTGTTTTCTTTCTTTTTCTCCGACGGGTACTTCTTTTTTACAGTCCTTACACAGTTTGCGCACGAGTCGCTGTGCAAGCGCGGCGTTGATTGCCGAGCCGAGGATGCGCGGGTTAATACCGAGATCGATGAGACGCGTAAATGCTCCTGCTGCGGAGTTTGTGTGCAGAGTGGAGAAGACGAGGTGACCGGTAAGTGCGGCGTGAATCGCAATCTCGGCGGTTTCGTTGTCGCGAATTTCACCGACCATGATGACGTCCGGGTCCTGGCGAAGCGCGGCGCGGAGCCCGCTGCTGAACGTGTAGTCCTTCTCCGCGTCCACTTGTGTTTGGACGACGCCCGGAAGGTGATATTCGACCGGGTCTTCAATCGTGAGAATCTTTATATCGGGACTGTGTACTTTTCGCATGAACGCGTAGAGCGTTGTCGTTTTACCCGAACCGGTCGGTCCTGTGGTGAGCACCATACCGTTCGGTTTTGCGATTTGTTGGTTGATGAGTTCAAGCAGTTCCGGGCGCATGCCGAGCTCCTCAATCGAAGCGGCAATTGTGTCCGGGTTCAAGATACGCATAACGATGGATTCTCCGTATTGTCCCGGAAGAATAGAGGTACGGATTTCAATTTCGCTTTTACCGACATGAATACTGAAACGTCCGTCCTGCGCCTCTTTCTGCACGTTAAGCTTAAGTCCGGAGAGCAGTTTGAGACGCGAGAGCAACAGGCGATACGTTTCTCCGTCAAACATGACAATATCGGTCAGAAGTCCGTCGAGACGCATGCGCAACCGCACGCGGGTCTCTTCCGGTTCAATGTGAATGTCGGATGAGTGAGTGGCGAGCGCACCCGCGACCAAAACTTCGGCAATGCGCGAGATGCGGTAGGCCTTTTTCATCGCGAGCGTTTCCTCGATATATTTTTTTACATCATCAACTGAATGGACGGCGCCGATGAACTCCACAATCGCGTCGCTTGAAATATCAAGAAGCCCGCGCTTGCTCTCGGACGCGTAGGAAGCATCTGCGTATCGTTCCCATGCAAACGAGAGGCTTTTTGTGGAGGCGAGGTAGGGGGTTACGGAAAAACCCTGCTTGGTGAGGTCGTCGATAATTGCTTGTGTCTCGGGTTTTGTGGGAGAGTGCACGGCAATATCGAGCGCTTTCTCGGTTTTGTTAAACACGGCGACTTCGGATTTTCGTGCGGCATCCTCATGCACCGTAAGAAGTGCATCAACATCAATGGGGACACTTGAAAGGTCCACATAGGGCATCCCGTACTTTTGAGACAACAGCTGAAGTACGTTCTCCTCTTCTTGCTCGCGAAGCTGCTGATATTTCCGTTCCTGTTTTTGCTCGTTAAACTCGGTCATGTACTTCTAGTGTAGCATTTTTGTTTTGTGCGCGAATATGAGAAAGCGCCGCGACCAGGGTATGGTCGCGGCGCGGAGCGCGGAGTTACGCGCGGGCGTGTCGTTGCCCTCGAAGCGCAGCGCGGAGGCGTTCGATCTCAGGCGAATTCCGAGCGTTGTGAGACTTCTGGGCCCGCCGGACATCGTTTTCGGCATTGAGCACCGTGGCATACTCTTTGTATGCGCGAATGCGCGCAAGGCGCTTTCGGGTCCTCTCGCTCTGCTTGAGGATTTCTTCGATGTGGGGCAGGTCACTCACGAGGCCTCTCCTTGGATGGCATGAGACAGGTTAGTGCTGTGACGGCGGCAACCACGAGAAGCATCCAGTCATCGGGTTGTAACGACACAAGCCAGCTCCAGGTCATGAGATCTCCCTCTGGTGAACGGAATCCTTTCATTGTGTACCACGACGGTCTGCAGCAGTCAATTCTCCGCGGGGTGTACAATACTCGTATGGCGACCAGAGAAGCGAAAACACTTTCGGAGATGCACGAGATTGCCGCCGCATGTGCGGGAGAGCTCTTCCCGCGGGAGACTGCGACGGTGCTCGCGCTTCAGGGGGATCTTGGCTCAGGAAAAACAACCTTTGTGCAAGCACTTGCACGTGCGTACGGTGTTACTGAACACGTGACGAGCCCGACGTTTGTGATTCAAAAAATATACCCGCTCAAGAACCAGGTGTTTGACCGCCTGGTGCACATCGACGCATATCGAATGGAAAGCGCGCACGAGCTTGACGTGTTGGGGTGGCAAGAGCTTATGCGTGATGCGAAGGCGCTGGTGTGTATTGAATGGCCGGAGCGTGTTCCCGGGCTTATTCCGGATACCGCACAACGCATCAACTTTACCTGCGTCGACGAAACGACGCGGCGTGTGGACTATATGTAGCCATGGGAAAAGCGGTTGCTTCAAAAAAACAAAAACGGACGAATGAGCAAAAGCGCATTGTGCTTCTTGATTCGCACGCAATTTTACATCGCGCGTACCACGCACTTCCGGAGTTCTCGTCGCCCTCAGGAGAGCCGACGGGCGCAATCTACGGCCTGACCGCGATGCTTTTGAAGATTGTGCATGATCTCAAGCCGGACTATATCATCGCCGCATACGATCTGCCGAAGCCGACGTACCGCCACGAAGCATTTAAGGAATACAAAGCGCACCGTGAAAAAACAGACGACGGGCTTGTCGCACAAATTGAGCGAAGCCGCGATGTGTTTGCGGCCCTCGGTATTCCGATTTACCAACACGAAGGATTTGAAGCGGACGACATTCTCGGAACGCTTGTCGCAAAACTCAAAAAAGAACCACTCGATGTCATCATTGCATCCGGTGACATGGACACGCTGCAGCTTGTGGATGACGAGCGTGTGCGCGTGTTTACGCTCCGCAAGGGGATACAGGACACTGTTTTGTACGGGGAGAAGGATGTTATTGCGCGCTTTGGGTTCGGCCCGGAACTTCTCCCGGATTTTAAAGGTTTGCGCGGGGATCCGTCTGACAATATTCCCGGCATCAAAGGCATTGGTGAAAAAACAGCGACAACCCTCATCACTGCATTTGGTGGAATACAAAAGATATACACTGCGCTCAAAAAAAATCCGGAAGCGTTTACAAAAGCAGGCATTACGCCGCGCATCAGGACACTTCTCGAAGAAGGAAAAGAGGAGGCCGAGTTTTCAAAACTGCTCGCGACCATTCGCCGCGACGCGCCGATTGATTTTGTATTGCCGAAAAGCATGTGGCGCGAATTACTCGACGCGGCTCGCGCAGAGAAACTTTTTGCGGAGCTTGGATTCCGTACTCTACTCGCCCGTTTCAAAGAGCAGTTTGGTGTGAAGCCCTCGGAAAAAATGACGCAGGCGACGCTTATTGCCGAGGAACTGTCTGAAAAAGAACGCGCGGAACTTCGCGTGATGACGTGGATTCTCAATTCAGACATGACCAATCCGAGCGATGATGATGTTCGTGCGTATACGGGATGCGACGCGCTCACGGATGCGCGGGCGAAGCTTTTGAAGGAGCTCGACGAAAAAAAATTGCGCGGCGTATTTGATACCATCGAAAAACCGCTTATGCCGATTGTCGCGAAGATGACCGAGACCGGTGTTCGGCTCGACATGCCGTATCTCTCCGGTCTCTCTGAAACATATCACCGGGAACTTTCAGCGCTTGAGAAAAAAATCTGGGAACGGGCCGGTGGGCAGTTCAACATCAATTCGCCGCGCCAGCTCGGGGAAGTGTTGTATGAAAAACTCGGCTTGTCGGGTGCTAAAAAAACCGCCACTGGCCAGCGTTCAACGCGCGAAGAAGAACTCCAGAAAATGGCCGACCGGCATCCGATTATCAAAGAAATTCTCGAATACCGTGAGCTTCAAAAGTTGCTTTCAACATATATTGATGCGTTTGCGCGTCTTATTGGTGAGGACGGCAGGCTGCATGCGACGTTTGTGCAGACCGGCGCCGCGACGGGCAGAATGTCATCACAAAATCCGAATTTGCAGAATATTCCGATTCGTACCGAACTGGGGCGGGCCGTGCGTGGCGTATTCGTGCCCGAGAAAGGGTATTCGTTTGTTGCCTGCGACTATTCACAGATAGAACTGCGCATTGCGGCGATTCTCTCTGAAGATGAAAAACTTGTTGAAACGTTTAAAACGGGAGGGGACATTCATACCCGCGTTGCGTCGGAGATTTTTGATGTTGTAGAGAAGGACGTGACACCGGACATGCGTCGCACCGCGAAGGTCATCAACTTCGGCATTATCTACGGTATGGGCGCGAATGCGCTCGCGCATACGGCGGACATGTCCCGCGAGAAAGCCCAGGAATATTTGGCGGAGTACCAAAAGACATTTACCGGACTCTCCGCATATATTGAAAGGGCAAAACAGGAGACTCGCCGCCGCGGCTACACGGAAACCATTTTTGGGCGGCGGCGCTACTTGCCGGGTATTGCGTCTCCCTTGCCGCATATCCGCGCTGAAGCCGAGCGCCAGGCGATTAATGCGCCGATTCAGGGAACATCTGCAGACATAATCAAGCGCGCAATGATTGCGATTGATGTGCTCCAGAAGAAACGCGGGTACGGGGATGCCGTGCGTCTCGTGCTGCAGATTCATGACGAACTGGTGTACGAGGTCAGAGACGATCTTGTCGACAGTGTTGTCCCGGAGATCCGTGAACACATGGAGAAGGGAATTTCTGCGGAGGAAACCAAAGGAGTTCCGATTGTTGTTGAGGCGGCGGTGGGGAAACGTCTGGGAGAGTTAAAGAAAGTCGAGGACCGAAAGTAAAAAGTTACAAAAAACATGCTGTACGTCACGTATGGAACGGATAGAGAGAAAACAGGAGCGTATGTCGCGAAGATAATCGGCGCGCTTCTCAAAAAGCGTCCGCATGCGGATGTGTTTACCGTTTCACCGGACTCGTTCTCTGTGAGTGACATTCCGCGCTTTGTTGGCGGCTCGGGACTTTTTGAGGACAAGCACATTGTTCGGCTCGAGGGTCTTCTGCAGGACGAAGCGGCACATGATCATGTGCTCGACCGCGTGCCACAAATGGCGGAAAGCAGTCATATTTTCATCCTTCGTGAAGAATCGCTCACTGCACCGGTTAAAAAGATTCTTGAAAAGCACGCGAAGGAGGTGAGGTTGTTCGACGTGAAGGCGGGCAAGGAGAAAAAACTCAATGTCTTTGCGATGACTGACGCGCTTGCAGCACGGGACAAGAAGAAGCTCTGGATGCTGTATCGCGAGGCGATTCAGGAAGGGCTTCCACCGGAGGAGCTTCACGGCATTCTCTGGTGGCAAATAAAAACGATGCTGCAGGTCACAGAGGGGGATACTGTCGGCATGAAGCCGTTTACGCTTATGAAGGCAAAAGGCGCCCTCCGTCATTACACAAAAGAGGATGTGCAACATCTTGCGCGCACGTTTGTCCGTATGTACCACGAATCCCGCCGCGGTCACGTTGATTTTGAGATTGGCCTTGAACAAGTACTGTTGTCGGTATAGAAAAGCCGCGCATCAGACCTGATGCGCGGCGGGGGCAGTTTCTGCGACAGACCACTCTGTGCGGCATGTTCGGCAGGAGTAGATGTCCCGGCGGGGAGTGTTCGACGGACGAAGATACTCTCCTGAATTGGCGAGGCACTTCGGGCAGAACAGTACGTTCTGCTTGAGTACGCGGCCCTCAAGCGTGCGAACCCGAAGCACGGATTGTGTATCAAATGCACCCCGCAAATCCTGGTCGGGCAACCCGACACCGACGATGTCTGAGGGGGTAAAAACTACTCGCACGCCGTGACCGCTGATGCGTACGCGCCTGACAGGCCTTGACCCAAGCGTCACGAGTCCGATTTGAACCCGCGAGTCGCGATAGAGCCAGGGAGGGACACTCTCCTCTCGCTCAATGAGTACGTCAATCCCGGCTCTCGAGCCGTTTTTCATGAATATCCTCCGTGTCTGTAGAGAAGTTTCCTGGGTGACTATACCAGAGAAACTGATCGTGGCAAGAACACACAACGACACAGACATGCCGTCGTGTTCTTTTTTAATGCTCATTTGTCGTCACGGATCACTAAGTATTTTCTTGTTCCGCCGACTGGCGAAACAAGAAAATCCTAAGTGTTCGCGACCCCGACTCGCTGTCTGCCGCAGGCAGACAACGCTGCGCCTCGGACAGCTAAAAAAGAGTGCGCAGGCACTCTTTTTTTGACGCTGTCCGCCCGGTATAGGATACCGGACGTCCGCACTCGGGAATAAAAAGAGCAAGCTCTTTTCATTCCACTCATTTGTCCGCCCGGTTGGATTCGGACCAACGACCCTCTGCTTAAAAGGCAGGTGCTCTACCAGGCTGAGCTACGGGCGGGAAAAAGGATGACGCGCGCGGTTCGGAGGCGAAGCCTTCGAGGGGCGGAGAAAAAGTAAGCGAGCTTCCTTTTTCTTCGAAACAAGAAGGCGGGAGCCTGCACCGCATGCGGTCCGGGGCATCCGTCCGTATCCTATACGGGCGGATGCAGAGACACTGTACAACAAAACGTGCATTCTAACAATTGTGTTTTTTGTTCTGTGATACATGCTACGTGGTGTATGGTCTACGTCATTCTCGATAATGTGCGGAGTGTCCACAACGTCGGATCAGTGTTCCGTACATGCGACGGTGCGGGTGTTGCGAAGGTTTTTCTGTGCGGGATTACCCCGACACCACTCGACCGTTTTGGCCGCGTGCGCAAGGATGTGGCAAAGGTGGCACTTGGCGCGGAGCGTGCAGTTTCTTGGGAGCACGTGCGCGATACGCTCGGGTGTATTGAGCAACTCAAACATGACGGAGTAACGATTGTTGCCGTCGAGCAGGATACACGCGCAAAAAATTTCAAAGATTTTTCTGCATCAAATCCAACGGCGTTTATCTTCGGCGAAGAAACAAAAGGGCTTTCAAAAGATATTCTGGAGGCGTGTGATGAGGTGATTGAAATCCCCATGTGCGGTGAAAAAGAATCTCTGAACGTGTCTGTCGCTGCGGGTGTAGTACTCTTTTCGGGCCGCTAGTATTCGATGATATCTACGACGCGGTTGTTTTCGTCAAAAAGCGCCACCGCCTCGCGTTCACTGCGCCACAGTTCGTCGTCTGCGCCGAGAAAGATGCGCCATTCGTCCTTGATGAAGTCGGCGTCATCTGCGTGGAGTTCAAAACAGCCCTTGTATGTGCTGTAGGTGCGGATAAATTTTTTGCATTCCTTTACCACGTCAGTATCGGGTGAGCCAAGTTGGCAGCTCGGCACGCGCTCAATCGCGTCCATGCAGTCGTCGTACTCTTCTTCATCGTCAAAATCATTGTAGGAGAGGTCAAACGAGGCAAGATCCTCGTCCTCGAGGCGCGGACACTGGCGTGAAATGCTCGGCGAGAAATCCCGCCGTTCTTCGAGGTAGCCTGTGCACGAATTCAGCGCGAATGACGTGTTAATGCCGACTACGGAACCGCTTGTGATGATTGCTTCTTCTCCGGGAGCGATGACGATGTTTTTCTCGAAACGCCACGGACGAACAGGGTCAAGCAGCGCGACACCTTTGCCGATATACCGGCCGCGTCCGGTGACCAAACTCTTTAGTTTCCAGCCGCTGATGGCAACCGGAGCAGGGAGATCTTTTGCGACGCGGAGAACCACGTACTCACGTTCCTGGTCTTCGGCGCGCATGTTGCCGCTTCGAATATCAAAATATGTTGCGTACGGGGAGCGCACCTCCTCCTTGAGGGCCTCGATGACAGCCTCCTGTACCTCCTGGAGTTCTTTTTCTATCCGCGCGCTTTCTCCACGTTCGTACTCGGCATCACTTACAACACCGTCACCATCGCGGTCGTAGGACCTGAGGTACGAGCCGCGGGAGGGAGTCGTGGTGTTGTCTCCGGTGAGTGAAATATCCGCGTTATTCAAAACGGAGCCGATGAAAACAGCGGCGATGATGAAGAAAATGACTTTTATGAGGTCATCCATACAAGCGGATTGTACATCTCTGTCGGGGAAAAACGAAACACCGCGTAGGGAGAGCGTCCTATGCTTTTACTTTGCCGCTGAGAAGTTTTTTGAGCTCTTCGCGGACGACGGTCGCGTCATCCCACGGGGTTTTTGAACCATGGGCCCCCATAATGAAAGGGTCGGTGCCTTTTCCGGTGATGAGCACGGCAACTCGTTTTCCGCCGGTTCGATTGGTTCGTTCGTGCGCCATCTCAAGTGCACTGCGTATTGCTTCCCGCCGGTCGAGAATAATACTGAGCTTTGTCTGGTCGGACACTCCTTCCGCCATTTGATTCACAATTGCCTCCGGGCTTTCGTCGTATGGATCCTCGTTTGTCAGAATGATGTGTGTGGCATTCATTTCCGCAATGTGCGCCATTTTGGGGCGTTTCCACGTGTCGCGTCCGCCGCCGGTATTGCCGAGAATACAGATATTCTCGGAATCTTTGAAGACGGTGTAAAAACTTTCGAGTGAGTCGGGCGTGTGCGCGTAATCCACGACGACGTCGAATGCCTGTCCCTCACGGACATATTCAACGCGCCCGCGAACGGCAGTCAGGCCCTCGATGCCGCGCTTGGTTGCGGAGAGCGGGATGCGCTGGCTTCGTGCAAAAACCGCGGCACCGAGCGCGTTTGCGAGGTTAAAAATACCCGGGATATGCGTCTCCATGTGCGTGTTTTCGAATGTAAACGCATAGCCGTCAATCGTTTTTGCAAAAGGTTTGCCGAGGTCGAGCGAATAGGGGAGCGCGCGCGGTGCCCCGATTTCAAGAAAGCGGGTACTTTCCGCGTCATCGGCGTTTGCGATAATGACGGCATTCTTTTTTGAGAGAAAGAGCGATGGCCGGAGCAGTTTTGCAATTTTTAATTTTGCTGCGCGGTAGTTTTCATATGAGCCGTGCGATTCGATGTGCTCGGGCGCCAGATTTGTAAAGATAAGCGCATCAAGCGCAATCCACTTGTGGCGGAACTGCTTTGTGCCCTCCGAGGTCATTTCAAGAATGACCCATGTGCATCCCGCGCGTACGGCGTCACGGATAAATTTCTGCACAAAGAAACGCCCCGGCATGCTCATTTTGTAGAGATTCGGGCGGGTTTCATCACCGATTTTAAAACGGATGGTTGAGAGGAGTGCGGTTTTTTCCCCCTGTGTCTCAAGAATTGCGTTCACAAATTCAACCGTCGTTGATTTTCCTTTGGTACCGGTGACGCCGACGATTTTAATTTTGCGCGAGGGGAAACCGTACACGAGCGCGCCCAAGAGCGACAGTTTGTAGTGGTACACCGGCTGTCCAAGGCGGTACAGCTTTTTTGGTATGAAGCGTTCAATGGTGCGGAGAATGTTGTTGAGCATGTGCTATGTGTCGGATAAATACAACTTATCTGCCCCCCAAAATCTTCAGTGCCTCCTTGACGCGCTCGGATGTGCCGGTAATCTGCGGATTCACTTTTTGCATTGCACTTCGCGCTTCGCCGTGCGAATAACCGAGTGATTTCAAAACTTCCACAACGTCAACGTCTTCGTGCGACTCTTCACCGCCTCCGTACGCGTTGCCGATTTTGTCTTTAAGTTCGATAAGAATTTTTTCGGCGGTTTTTTTGCCGATGCCGGACACTTTGGTGAGATACGAGAGGTCGTTTTGTGCAATGGCGCGGCGGAGGGTCTCAGGTGTTGAGAGTGACAGAATTGCGAGTGCGGATTTTGGACCGATACCGGAAACAGAGAGCAGAAGTTCAAAGAGCGCCAGTTCGTCGCGGTCAGCAAAACCGAAAAGCTCCATGGAGTTTTCGCGCACAGCGAGGTGTGTCCAGAGTGCCACGGTGTCGGCGCCGGCCTTTTTAAAGGCCTCATTTGAGACCGCGACGGTGTAGCCAACGCCGCCGACGTCTACAATAATGCGGCCGAGGTCTTTGTGGACAACCCTTCCCTCTAAGTACCCGATCATACGACCATAATACTGCAGGTGGGGCTTTGCCGAAAGGAGCACCGCACTGCTTGCCCAAGTGCCGACACTCTGGTATTCTTGCTTCTGTTCCGAAGCATAAGAAAACAGGGGACCTACACATTTTCAAAACAGCCCATGCCAATCATTAAAGCAGCAAAAAAAGCCCTCCGCTCATCCGCTCGTAAGCGCGTCTTTAACACGCGTCGTATTCGTGCGGCAAAGGACGCGACAAAGGAAATCCGCGAGCTCGTTGCGGCGGGAAAGGGGAAGGATGCAGCGGCAAAGCTCTCGACTGCCTACAAGGCGCTCGACAAGGCGGCAAAGCGCGGAGTCATCAAAAAGAACACGGCATCACGAAAGAAAGCGCGACTCGCAAGGCTCATCAAAAAAGCAGGAAAATAAAGCTCAGGGTTTACCCTGAGCTTTTTCAGTCCCTCGGTTCGGAAATCTGGTGTTTTTTGTGTATCGGTGGTATCGTCTCGCCAGACAGAAAGGGGGGTACCTTCTATGGCCACAGTGTGGTATGTCCGACCAAAGACCGGAAACGTGTCTGAGATGCTCGGCAGAATCGCTGGCGAAGAGGACACGTGCTACGAAGTTTTCTGCGCTGACGGCAGAAAGAGGAACATGTATCGCGTTCAGTTTTCTGCCATCGAACACGAGTGGAACGTGAGCAAGGAGAATGGGAGGCCGTTTTCTCTTGTTGTCTGGAAGCAGGAGGGAACCGCGCTCCCGAAACTCTTCGATGTCGCGTTGTTCTTCAAAAACCGCGACAAAGAAGTTCGCGATGTGCGCGAACAGCTCGGCGCGCAACTCGCGCGCAAAGCCGCTCAGAAATGAGCGGCTGTTTTTTATCTGTTGAGAGAGTGGGGTTTTTGAGAAATCAACGGTCGGTGTCTTTCAGCTGATCCAGCGCCTTTTTTATGAATTTTCCAAATGCCCGGTCCCGCTGTCTCTTTTCCGTATCGGTCACTTCATAATACTGATTCTCTTTTTGCAGTTTGATGTAATGTTGGTACCGAGCTTCATCTATCCCGCCGTCCGCAAGCGCCTCGAGAACGGCGCATCCCGGTTCGTGCAGATGTGTACAATCAGCATACTTACAGCGCGAAGAAAGTTCGGCAATTTCGTCAAAAACATTTGTTATGCCGAGGGCGGTATCTGCCATGCCAACTTCCCGTGTTCCCGGCGTGTCGATGACGAT
>CAZSMD010000010.1:11929-17521 GCA_964608145.1 uncultured Candidatus Saccharibacteria bacterium
ACCTCTTCCAAGAGCTCGCGCGCAGCCGCTTCTTCGATGGCGTCGATTTTGTTTAGGATAATGACCGGTTCGATGTTGTTTTCAGCGGCCAGCACAAGGTACCGTTCGATGCGGTTAAGGTTGTAGTCCCTGTCGGGCGATGCAACGATGAACGCAATATCAATATTCGTCGCGATTATCTGCGCATCGTTTCTGTTGCTGTATTTTTTCTTAAGAACCGTCTTTCTCGGCAGAATGTCGCTGATTACCGCATGTGTTGCATCAGGCCTGCGGATGAGCACCCAATCGCCAACTGCCGGGTAGTCGTTTCTTGCCTGCGCGTCGAATATTCGTTTTCCTGTGATCTTGGCAAAATACTCGCCGGCAACATCTCGTACTTCGTATGCTTCTCTGTGTTCGGCGGTGACACGCGCAAGGTCAGCGTGTGTTGCGTGGAGCAGCTCTCGTTCTCGGTCAAAGAATGGGTTGTAGCCGAGTTCCTCTAGTGTGATTGCGCACGGCATCATTGCGGTGAGGGTCGGTCATGAACCAACCCGTTCCAAGCAGTGTAAGGGTTTTTGAGCGGCTTTGCGGCCGGGCAATTCTTCATGTTTCCCAATTCCTGTGATATCTCGTGTCGGCCTATCGATGATGTTCACAAATCCGAGTCCGTATTCTACGTTGAACTTTTCGCGGTACATGCGTGCCAATGACGTATCGTCGCGTAACTCTTCTCTGGTCTCCTTGATGAGCCCGGCTTCCGAGAGGAGATACCAAAACAGCTTATTGTTGGAGAACGGGACACGGCGGCTGAACGATCCTGGGTGCGGGTTAATGCCCACAAAAAGTATGCTTGGCTTCTTGTATCTATACCGGATCATGTTTTAGGAGAGGGGTATGTAAGTTGTCCCTTTCTCATTCTTAGGAACGACGTCAGCTTGTGCCTCTTAGCGGAGGTGCGACTCATAATGTCATACACCGTCCACTTCTTTTTTGTGAGCGCGTCACCAATGAGAGATCGGTGACACCTCCATGGCACAGCCTCGGCGCACATGATTGCCGTTTCTCTGGCGCTCGCAATCTTGATAAGCGCTTGGAGTCCTTCCTCAAACTCATCGCTCTGCATGTAGTCGGCGTATCCTCTAAAAGAGGCATTATGCCATCCGAGGTTCATCGAGTCTTTTGTAGCGTGCCGTAGCCCTCCGAGTTTTTTTATGTGTTTATACCGTATGCGCGCTTGCTTCAAGGATTCCTTCAAATCATCCTCGTTAAACTGCGGGTTGTGACGTGATTTGGGTATTGAGCGCACATCGACAATTTCTTTAATCCCATGCGCTTGCAACAACCCCACGAACTCATCGATCGGGTGTGTGGAGTGGCCAATGGTAAAGATGATTGGCTTTTGCATGTACCAATCATACCAATTTGGCTCCGGTAAAGCGTGAACACAGAGTCCAGCTTGGAGTCGATCGTCCGCTCAATCCGCGAAAAGTTCGGGTGTCTCTTTGTCCTCGATTTTCGCGATCGTCAAAATACTAGGGTAAAACGGTCGCGTAACACCGTCTCACGTTCCTGCGGTGGGGGTGAGATTCGAACTCACGGTCCCCGTAAAGGGACTCCTGTTTTCAAGACAGGTGCGTTAGACCACTCCGCCACCCCACCAGTACCAAAGACGATACTAGGAAACGTTGTATGAGGCAAGGTGTGGTACTCTATATGTATATGCGCTCGCTCTCGTGGACCGCACTTGAACACGAACATCGCCATCCGACACAGGATTGGTTTTGGTCAGTCGGCATTGTTGCCGTTGGCGGTGCGGTGCTTGCGATTATTTTCAACGATCTGTTGTTTGCGGCGGTCATTGTTGTCGGCGCGTTTGCACTCGTCCTGCATGTCCTTCGTCATCCGAACGAAGTGGCATACGAAGTTAACGAACGCGGCGTCCGTGTCGACAATGTCCTGTATCCGTACGCAACGCTTGAATCATTCTGGATTCACGAGCACAAAATTCCGAACCATCTCGTGATTACCTCCGAAAAACTTTTTATGCCGCACATCACGGTTCCGCTGGCTGATGTGACGGCTGACGAAGTGCGCGACATTCTCCTCGATTTTCTCCCGGAGCGTGAAGTGAACCCGTCGCTCTCCGAGCACATCATGGAACGTCTCGGATTTTAACGCTGGTCGAAAAGGTTCATTTTTGCTAGAGTGTCAACGTCGCCCTCGTCGTTCAACGGATAGGACGGCAGCTTGCGGAGCTGCTGATGTAGGTTCGATTCCTGCCGAGGGCACCTGTCATATGAATCAGAAAGTAACCCTGGGAATTGTTGTTTTGTTGGCATGCACCACTCTGGTGTTTTGGAACGGAGAGACACTTTGGCGCACGTTTCAGGCGGTTCCCGACGAAGTAACTGAGGAAAAAATTCCAGAGGTCGTTTTTATCGGGTTTGACGGCGTCCCCGAGGTTGTTGGGGGCATACAGGAAACTATAAACAAGGACAACCGAGAAGAGAGGAGGCTGGGACCCGGACCTTTTGTTACACGAGCCGAAATATTGTCATATGAAAGAAAAACGTGGGACAACAGTGGTCTTGCCGATGCTCCGGTTCCTGGTACGTATGAAAAGGGTGTCTACCCGGGGTATCTTGTCCGCTTGAACATTGACGGCGAACTGCAAGAGTGGAGAATTTCGGAAGATGGTAGATTTGGCACAATTAGTGCTGGATTGGGGCAGGTGCCCCAGTAAAAAATTATTGGGTAACTATACTATATATGGATTTTGGAAGCGCTATAGGTCTTGGGTTTGGTAGTGGTCTGTTCTCGTGGGCGTCGCCGCTCTTTTTCGGCATCATGGTGTGGAGTCTTTTTTGGAAGGGACTTGCCTTGTGGCACTCGGCAAAACGAGGGCAGGGCTGGTGGTTTATTGTGCTTCTCATCATTAACACGGCAGGTATCTTGGAAATCGTGTACCTCTTTGCAATTGCAAAGCTTCGATTTGACACGCTTTTCCCGAAAAAAATGCCGGGAATGACAGGCGGACCGCAGAGCGGCGCACACATGTAGCTATGACCGTTGTGGGAATTGATTACGGCACGAAACGTGTGGGAATCTCCGTCTCTGACCAGGCGGAGATTCTCGCATTCCCCAAAAGCGTCATTCCAAATGATGAATATCTTTTGCCTGCAATTGCTCGCATTTGTGAAAGCGAGTCAGCGCGGCTTATTGTTGTCGGGCACTCCCAGGATTCGCGGGGGAACGATAATCCGGTCATGAAGCACGTTCGTCTTTTTAAGGAGGCGCTTGAAGAAGATATCGGCCTTCCTGTCTTGTTCGAACAGGAGTTTTGGTCAACGGTTGAGGCCGCGCGTTTTCAGGGAACTGTTGAAAACCTGGATGCCTCGGCAGCTGCCATTATTTTGCAGCGTTTTTTGGACAAACAGCGAAGTCAATAATCATGGAAACTATTTCATACGACGATTTTAAGAAAGTGGACATTCGTGTAGGCGAAATTCTCTCGGTAGAGGAGGTTCCTGACACGGATAAACTGCTCAAACTTTCAGTTGCGCTCGGAGAGGAAACGCCGCGCCAAATTATTTCCGGCATCAAAGGAAAAGTGGCAGATCCGCAGACGCTTGTCGGCAGAAAAGTGTTGTTTGTTGCGAATCTTGAGCCCCGCACCATCAAAGGTTTTGAGAGCAATGGCATGTTGTTTGCTGCAAGTGATGACACACACTTTGCTTTTCTTGTGCCTGATACCGATATCCCATCTGGAACACGCGCGGGATAGGGTATACTAGAAGCATGGCGTTTTTGGACAAACTCCTTTCAGTTTTTCCTGTTCCCGCATATCTTTCAATGCCTGCCGTAGGGCTGGATATTTCAGATCGTTCGATAAAGTTTATCGAACTTACCGGCGAACCGGGTGCAATGCGCGTGAAACGGCACGGCACAAAAGAAATTCCTGAAGGCATCATTGTAGGCGGAACAATTGCGCGGCGCGAGGGACTCGTTGCGGTTCTTACGGAGCTGCGCACGGAGCAGCATATGCATTTTGTTCGCGCGTCGCTTCCCGAAGAGCCCGCATACATTTTCACCACGCAGGTACCGGATGTCAGTCACGAAGAGGTTCGCAGTCTTCTGCAATTTAAGTTGGAGGAAAATGTTCCGATTAGCCCCGCCGAGGCGGTGATTGATTTTGATGTTCTTACAAGCACAATGGCGCCCTCGGGAGAACGCCCTGTTACGGTCTCGGTATTCCCCGAAAAACTGGCAACAGAGTACACGAACTTTCTTAAGGGGGCCGGTCTTTCGCCGCTTTCCCTTGAGATTGAAGCTCAGGCAATTGCGCGCGCTGTTGTGCCGAAAGGATATGCAGACACGTGTATCGTTGTTGATATCGGGCGCACGCGTTCGGGTGTTTCAATCGTCAGCAACGGGCTCGTCCGCTTCACAACGACTGTGGATATCGGCGGGGACGCGCTTGGTGCCGTGCTTGCAAAAGAGCTTTCGGGGGCGGCGGAGGAGGAAATCGTCCGTATAAAGAATCAGGAGGGTCTTCGTTATGAGGGCAACGAGGCGATTGCCGCAGCATTCAAACAGTTTTCGCGTTCGCTCCGCAATGAAATTGAACGGTACTACATCTATTGGCATACGCACCTTAAGGCGAAGGAGTCAAAATATCTGCAGCACCAGACAATCACCCGTGTCTTTTTGACCGGCGGCAACGCCAATGTTGCGGGTCTTGAAGACTATTTATCCCGGGAACTCTTCCTGACCGTTGAGCGGGCAAACGTGTGGGTTAATGTCGCGGGTTTTGATGCGCATGTGCCGCCGATTTCTTTTGAAGATTCACTTGGCTACGCGCCGGCGATTGGTCTTGCGTTGCACGCGGACGAATAAAACAGAGCGGCACTGTGCATTGTTGTCGAGTAACGCTAGGGTACAATGGAGATGTGGCGAATTTACTTCCAACATCTGAACGCGCACACGTTCACGCCGAACAATACAAACGCCTCGGGGTTTTTATAGTACTCGGTCTTTTGGTGACGGGCGTTCTTGGTGTGCTCCTGACACTGCCGCCCTTGTTTGTCATTCAGGGACGCAAGCGCGCCCTAGAGGGGCAGCTTGATGCAGTCACCAAACTGATTGAACTCAAAGAAGGATCGGCGGCGGGTATAGCGCTTTCTGACACGAAGGCACGTCTCGAGTTTCTCAATGCGGCGCTTACCGTTCCTTCAGCACACAGCCTCCTCTACACGATTACAAACAGTGCCCCTCAAGGAGTTGCGCTCACACACTACACTTTTATGCGCGGCGAGGAAGCGGTTTCAGCGACACTGACAGGTCAAGCAAGTTCACGCGAGGCATTGCTTGCCTTCGGCGACGCTCTTCGGCAGACAGGCCTGTTTATGTCGGTAGACATTCCGGTAGGTTCTCTCGCGCGAAGCAATAACGTGCCGTTCAATCTTACGTTAACGCTACAACATATGGCTCAGTCAGCCGGAGCACAACAATAAGTATGAAAAACCTGCGCATAGTACAAACCCCCATCGTGCTCCTCAGCGTGTTTGTCGTGCTTGTGTTCGCCGGATTTGGTTTTTTGGTGTGGTTTGT
>CAZSMD010000010.1:17621-20672 GCA_964608145.1 uncultured Candidatus Saccharibacteria bacterium
CCTTCTCGAGCATCTTCCGTTTCACGCGCGTCTTGATCAAGTTGCATTGAGTACGGGTTCGGGCCCCGCGGAAAAAACATCGCCATGGACGCTTCAGGCAATTATTTCGTCACAACTCATCCAGGACTAATATGGAAGAGCACGCAACAACACGGACATCAATGCACGCACTGGCACAAAAGTTTCTGCACCTGCACGGCGGGCTTTCGCTGCGTTCCGCGTGGGTTCTCATGGTGTTTGTTTTTATCATTCTTAACGCCGTCCTTGTCTCTTTCATGGGGGCTTTCTTCTACCGTGTGACCGGAGGGGCGCAAAATGACGGGAATGTTCCGCCGTCCGTCGTTGAAACCATAGGCCGCGAAGGTATGGCAAAAACCATTGATGCTTTTGAAGCTCGCGTGCAGCGATTTGAATCACTCAAAACGGACTACGAAGCGTCACCTGATCCGTCGAGGTAGTTGTCCTTGAATCTAGAATCCCGGCACCTTCTGTGTTACACAGTAGGTATTCCTCCCGTATGGGATACCATACGGGAGGGCAGTCGGGGAACATGACCGCTTCAATTCCCGTCCTCTACGGCTCGGCCAAAAATGAAAACGAGCTTTCCTTTTTGTCCCCGCCTCGATGACTTCATTCTCGCGGTCGCGCACAGCTCTCTTTTACCTCCCGTAGTTTAATGGATAGAACAGGGGCGTTCTAAGCCTTTGATGGGGGTTCGATTCCCTCCGGGAGGACAAGGTCAAAAAAATCTGTATAATGCAGAAGCTTGGGCGCTTAGCTCAGTTGGTAGAGCAACTCTTTTACACAGAGAAGGTCAGGGGTTCGAATCCCTTAGCGCCCACATAGTATTTATTTAGTGCCGAGGGAATCGAAAGCCGCAGGCGCGCCACTGGTCTGAGCGCCGAGGCGGGGTCGCAAACACTTAGGATTTCCGAGGTTTTACGAGGAAATACTTAGTGATTTGTGACCGAATCCCTTAGCGCCCACAACGGTATGTTTGAGGTCCACTGCATCGTTTCAGGAAAAGTGCAGGGCGTCGGCTTTCGCGACTTTGTCGCGAAGAAGGCTCGGGCGCTTTGGTGCAACGGTTTCGTAGAAAACAAAGGGCCCGGGGCTATGGTTGTTGTTGCGCAGGGGGAGGAGGGGAAGTTGCAGCGTCTCATCGAACACTTGCATAAGGGCCCGTTTCTTGCGCGCGTTCGTGATGTAGAAATTGAATGGCGCGAACCGCAGACGACCTTTTCCGATTTTTCAATTCACTACTAGTATGCATATTCCGATTCTTTACGAAGACGACGACGTTCTCGTCATCAACAAGCCGGCCGGTCTCATGGTGCACGGAGACGGACGTTCGAGTGAGAAAACGCTCGCAGACTGGGTTCTTGAACACTATCCGCAGCTTGCGGATGTCGGCGAGCCCGGCGTTCTTTCCGATGGCCGCCACATTCCGCGGCCGGGCATCGTGCATCGTATCGACAAAGACACGTCAGGCGTTCTGGTTATTGCAAAAACACAGGAATCATTTATGCATCTCAAGGGTGCGTTTCAGAACCGTGCGGTGCAAAAACAATATGCCGCTTTTGTCTACGGCCTTCTCAAGGATGACTACGATGTCATCAACCGGCCGATAGGGAAGAATAAAAAAGATCCGCGGATGTGGTCAGCACAGCGCGGAGCCCGCGGGCAGATGCGCGACGCCGTCACAGAGTACCGTGTTCGCGGTCGTTTGCCCGCCGATGCCTCGGCAGGGGACGGCGGAACAGGTTTTACCTACATTGAAGTGCGCCCCAAAACCGGCCGCACGCACCAAATTCGCGTACACATGAAAGCAATCAATCATCCGATTGTCTGCGACTCCTTGTACGCGCCTAAAATGCCGCCGGCGCTCGGCTTTTCGCGTCTCGCTTTGCATGCCGAAAGAATCTCTTTTACGTCTGTGTCGGACAAGGAGATTGCAGCGGAGGCGGCGCTTCCCGAGGATTTCAAACGGGCGGAGAAGGCCCTGAAAATGGCCTAATACTTGCCGAACGGGCTCTCGTGTGCTAACGTGTACCTCCGTACCTGTCCCGTGAGAATTCTCCGGGGCCTGTTGTACTCCAAAAACTCTAATTTCTAACGGGATGAAGGCAGCGAACATTACAGTTTCATCGGTTAACATGCAGGCTCGAAAAGAGCTCCCTATGCGCGCGGGAGACACTGTTCGCGTGCACTTGAAGATTGAGGAAAAGGGCAAGACGCGATTGCAGGTTTTCGAAGGCACCGTACTTGCACGAAAGGGCGGTTCACAGCCGGGGGCGACATTCACCGTTCGCCGTGTTTCCGGCGGATACGGTGTCGAGAAGATTTTTCCCCTCTACTCTCCTGTAATAGACAAGATTGAAGTCGTTCGTCACGTGGAAACACGACGCGCAAAACTCTACCACATTCGTGAAAAAGCGACCCGTGAAATCAAGCGTCAGATGCGCAAGATGAAGATGGTCAGCATTTCAACAAAAGATCACGCATCAGAAAATATCCCCGCACCGGAAACACCCGTCGAGGAGCAGACACCCGCAGAAACGACCGCCTAAGGCGGTCGTTTTTCTTTGTGCGCAGGAGAGGACATTCGGTCACAGGTACTTTTCTGCTGAAAAGTCCTGCGACCCCGCCTCGTCCGCCTGCGGCAGACTCCGGCCTTCTCGTCCTTCCGTGCGGCAAAACAAAATCGCCGAATGCGATGCATCCGGCTCATTGTTTTGTGCGCAGGAGAGGACATTCGGTCACAGGTACTTTTCTGCTGAAAAGTCCTGCGACCCCGCCTCGTCCGCCTGCGGCAGACTCCGGCCTTCTCGTCCTTCCGTGCGGCAAAACAAAATCGCCGAATGCGATGCATCCGGCTCATTGTTTTGTGCGCAGGAGAGGACTCGAACCTCCAAGCCCTTGCGGGCGCTACCACCTCAAGGTAGTGCGTCTACCAATTTCGCCACCTGCGCGTGTGGGCAGTATAGACCAAAATAGAAAAACAGAAAAGAGAGGCCTTTTTCCTTCAAAGTGATATTCTACATTTATGCG
>CAZSMD010000011.1:0-4552 GCA_964608145.1 uncultured Candidatus Saccharibacteria bacterium
GGCGAGTTTGTGAAAGATGACGCCGTGCAGGAACGCATCATCGCTGATTTGGATGCGCGCGGGCTGTTGCTTCGCACCGAAAAAATAACGCACACATACCCGTTCTGCTGGCGCTGCAAGACGCCGCTGATTTACTACGCGCGAACGTCGTGGTACATCCGCATGTCGGCGCTCCGGGACAAGCTTGTTAAGGAGAACGAAAAAATTAACTGGGTCCCGGATCACATTAAGGAGGGCCGCTTTGGCGAATGGCTTCGTGAAATCAAGGACTGGGCAATTTCCCGCGACCGTTACTGGGGAACGCCGTTGCCGGTGTGGACGTGCGCGCACTGCCATCACCAGGAAGTCGTGGAATCAGTTGAGAAACTCACAAAACTTCAGCGGCAATCAGGAAACACCTACACGGTATTGCGTCACGGCGAGGCGGAATCAAACAGACAAGACATCTATGTTTCTTCTCCCGGCGGTCCTCTCGACGTGCTCACGGAAAAGGGAAAGGAGGAAGTGGAACATGCGGCAAAGAAACTGAAAAAGACCGATCTCATCATTACCAGTCCGTTCAACCGCACGAAAGAGACGGCGGCTATCGTTGCACAGCATCTCGGGCTTTCACCGGAGCAGATTCTTATTGATGACCGGTTGGGCGAACTCCATGTGGGCGCGCTCGACGGAAAGACATTCCATGAGGCGGCGGCATTTTACATGGACCGGGACTGGTTCACGAAAAAACCGGAAGGCGGCGAGAGCCACCAGGATGTGAAGCGCCGTGTCACGGAGTTTCTCTATGACATTGACGCAACGTATGAGGGCAAACACATTTTACTGGTAACGCACGGCGGTGCTGCGCAGATGCTTTTTGCCGCTGCGGAACATGCAACGGAGGCAACCATCGCAAAAGACATGCGGCGCTTTAATGAAACCGCTGAGTTCCACGAGCTTCCGTTTACGCCGGTGCCGCACAACCGTGCTTTTGAACTTGATCTTCACAAGCCGTTTATCGATGAGGTTGTTGTGCCGTGCCCGAAGTGTGAGGCGCCGATGAAGCGTGAGCCGGAAGTGCTCGATGTGTGGTTTGATTCCGGTTCAATGCCGTTTGCGCAGGACCACTACCCGTTTGAGAACAAAGACCTGATTGATGACGGAGGGTATCCCGCACAGTTTATTTCCGAAGCAATAGACCAGACCCGCGGATGGTTCTACACGCTGCACGCTGTCGGTGTGCTGATGGGGAAAGGGCGCGCGTATGAGAACGTTATTTGCCTGGGGCACATTCTTGACGCAAAGGGAAAGAAAATGAGCAAGTCGTGGGGGAATGCCGTAAATCCCTGGGAAATGATGGCCAAGTACGGTGTGGATCCGATTCGTTTCTGGATGTATTCAATCAATCAGCCTGGTGACACAAAAAACTTTGACGAGAAAACTGTTGACGAAGTCGTGAAGAAAGTATTTACGATTCTGCGAAACGTCCTCAAGTTTTATACGCTGTACGCCTCCGATCTACAAACTACAGACCACAAGCTACAAGCTACGCACGTCCTTGACCAGTGGATTCTTGCGCGGTTCGCTGAACTCAGCAGGACGGTAACGGAGGGGCTCGAGGGATATAATCCGTTTGAACCGACACGCGCAATTCGTGATTTTGTGAACGATCTTTCAACGTGGTATGTGCGTCGCTCTCGTGACCGATTTAAATCAGATGATACGGCGGATAAAACGGCAGCACTCCGAACAACTCGTTTTGTGTTGCTTGAGCTCTCAAAACTTCTGGCGCCGTTCACACCGTTTTTCGCGGAAGAAATTTACGCCGGCGCCGGAGGGGAATTGGAAAGTGTGCATCTCGAGAACTGGCCGGAGGCACAGAAAGTTAATGCAGACGCCCTACTCGACATGGAAGAAGTGCGGCGCGTCGTTTCTTTGGCGCTTGAAGCGCGCATGAACGCAGGCATTAAAATTCGCCAGCCGCTCGCGAAACTCACGATTCGCAAGAAACACTCGCGCCTCAAAGAAAATGATGCACTCCTTGCAATCATTAAAGATGAACTCAATGTAAAAGACGTGGTGTGGGGCGAAGACGAGGGCTGGGAAGTGGAGCTCGACACCGTCATCACGCCGGAACTCGAAAAAGAAGGCCGCATGCGCGAGCTTGTGCGTGCAATTCAGGAATTCCGAAAACAATCGGGACTACAGCCGGGCGACACGCCGGCAATTTCGGTGACGACAAACACTGAGGGGGTTGCGCTTGTGACGAGCATGAAGGACGCAATCGTTAAAGCAACAAATCTTTCGGATATTTCCGCCGCGGAGGGGGATACAGGGGGAGAAGACTACCAGTTCACGCTCGGATAACAATGGCCTACACAAAAGTGCACACCGAAGGAATTGTCGTTTCGGCGCACAATGTCGGGGAGGCCGACCGGTTGTTTAGCGTTTTTACGCGTGATCTCGGTCTTGTCTATGCGAGCGGAAGGGGAGTACGCAACATACAATCGCTTCAGCGTTACGGTTTGCAGCTTCTCTCCCGTGTGGATGTTTCTTTTGTGCGCTCGCGCGGAGGGTGGCGTATCACAAATGTGACGCCGAAAGATTCACTACTCGCGCTTTCAGGCGGCGACATGACACGCCGTCTTTTTGTGACGCGCGTTGTGGGACTGGTGAAGCGTCTTATCGTCGGTGAAGAAGCAAATATACATGTATACACTGCACTCGAGACATCGTTTGCTTTTCTCTTTGACGAGGCATTGTCGCATGATGAGGTGGAGACGCTTGAGGTTATCACCGTACTTCGTCTACTCCACTTTTTAGGGTATCTCAAACATGTGTCAGCTTTTGACGAACGCATGCTCGACGCGGGAGTCATGACAAAAGATCTTATTGTGTTCGCGCGCGATCACAGAAAAAATGCGATTGCCGATATCAACCGTGCACTGCACGAGTCACAGCTCTAATCTATTGACAAAGCCGTTTTTTGTTGCTATCCTTGCTTCAGATTCAGAGTTAAACGCTGTTCTTCGACAAGGAGAAAAGAAGAATGCTCGAGAACGACGAAGCTGAAATCAGGCGCGGACTCCGTGAGTTCAAGGGGCAGAAACACAAGCAGATGAAGTGGTGGCTGCTGCTCGGGTTCGCCCTCACCGTGTTGTGCTTCTTCTCGTGCGTGATGCTTTTGCCCCGGCCTGTGGAGGTCATCAGGATTTCCGTGCGGTACGATCCGGCTCTTGTTTCCGACGCTGCTTCCGCAGCAGCGCTCTGCAAGAGTGTGGGGGAGTCCGCGGCGGAAGTGAACGGCTACTACAGACGAGCCGGCATCAACACGCGTCTCGAAGTCACGTGCCCTCCGTTCGAAGGGAACAGTTTCTACACTCAAGTCCTCTTGACCACCCGCCTTCTGACGGGAGAGGTATTTGGGGGAGAGTAAGATGTTCCGGACTGCGCACGGAGTTCAAATCTCTGGTGCGGCCAGACCCCACAAAGTCCTTTGGGACAAAGTGGGGTTTTCCTATGCAAGAAAAAGCGTCCGCCTGTGTTCTGTAATGAATCCTTCATCGGCGAGCGCTTCGAGCGCTCGCCGCGTTTCTGTTTGCGGGCGTTTAGTTTCGCGCGCAATTTCTTTTTCTGTGCGCGGTTTTTCTGTGAGGAGTTTGAGGATCTTGCCACGGAGTTCTCTGGTTGAACCTTTGAACGCGGATTGTTTCGTGTAGTGCTTGCTCCGTTTGTTTTGGTTCCCAAGTGTTTTCTTGAGATGTGCGCCGTAATCCATCAAGGCGTAATACCACTCACGCGGATTTTTTGCGTCGAGTGTTTCGGCGATTTTGTTTTCAATTGCGGTGTCGGGGACATGTTTCTTGTCTTTGAAAAAGCCGTGAAGGTAAACCGTGCGGATATTTGTTTCAATAAAAACCATCGGCTCATTCCAAATGAATGTCAGGAGTGCACCGGCGGTATATGGCCCCACGCCCGGAAGAGATGTGAGAGCATCAAAATCGCGGGGGAGCTTCCCGCTGTGTTCGCGCATGATACTCTCCGCCGCGCGCTTCAAGTTAAGCGCGCGGCGATTGTATCCGAGCCCTTGCCATTCTCGGATGACATCGGCTGTTTTTGCGTTTGCGAGCGCGCGAAACGAGGGGAATCGTTTCAGAAATGCCTTGTATTTTGGAAGAACACGGTCGACTTGCGTTTGCTGGAGCATGACTTCAGACACAAGAATTTTGTATGCCGAATCAGCCCCCCGAAGCTTGAGCGTGGGGGGGCGCCACGGCAAATCCCGCCCGTGTTTTTTGTAGTAACTCCAGACGGTCTTTTGAAAAGAATCTGACATCAGATGCGGAGAGGGAGGGAATTTCTCCCGCGACTAAACTTTTGCCGTCGCAAAAGTTTGTCTGGGCACCGACTCGCGGTCCCGCAAGCTTGCGGGACATCGCTCCGTCGTTCGAATCCCTCCCTTACATCTTAATCATACACCCCGCATCGGAGCACCGCAGGGTGCTCCTTGCGGGTTGTTGCGGAGAGGGAGGGAATTTCTCCCGCGACTAAACTTTTGCCGTCGCAAAAGTTT
>CAZSMD010000011.1:4652-19502 GCA_964608145.1 uncultured Candidatus Saccharibacteria bacterium
CCCGCATCGGAGCACCGCAGGGTGCTCCTTGCGGGTTGTTGCGGAGAGGGAGGGATTCGAACCCTCGGAGGGATTTCTCCCTCAACACCTTAGCAGGGTGCTCCATTCGACCGCTCTGGCACCTCTCCAAAAGCACAAGAAGAATTGTGCCAGAGCGGTCTCATGTTCGTCCACCTCGCTCTGCTCGGATTCGGCGTGCCGTCTGGCACCCCTCATCCACTCTGGCACCTCTCCGTGCCCACTATAATGCCCTAAAAATGAGGTTTATTCAACGTTCACGTAGCAGGTGTATACTATAGGCATTACAGGGCTAACATATTTTTATGACAGAAGAAATGAACCAGGTTCCTACGTCAGCTCCGGCGGGCGGCATGGCGACCAAAATTATCATCGGGCTTGTTGTTCTTGCAGTTGTCGGCTGGGCAGTCTTTGCCGGCATGAAGAAAGACGACGGCGCCGAACCGACTGATGAGTCGGCAACCAGCGGAGAGGAGAGTGGAGGAACCTTCTCAGGCAACTTCTTCGACCTCATGAGCCGCGGCGGAAATCAGAAGTGCACGTGGGTTGTGAACGCAGATGGGTATGAAGGAGAGGGAACGGTATATGTTTCCGGCAAAAAATTTGCGAGCCACATGACCGGCATGTCACAGGGGACGACGTTTACCGCGTACTCGGTTGGTGACGGCGAATACCTGTACTCGTGGAGTGATATGGCTCCCATGGGCATGAAGATTCGCATGGACGCTGCACAGCAGTCGGCAGGAGAGACCGCAATCGGCGGATCAGCATCCGGACCGGCAGCAGACGTTGACTATGATTTCAACTGTTCTCGCTGGAATGAAGACGCTGAGGTCTTTGCGCTTCCTGAAGGTGTTACCTTTAGCGAATTCAACTACTAACAGAGGCGTAGAATGCGGTGTGTGCCAAGAGTCAGGGTACGCACAGCAACCGAAAAATCTACCAACTAAAAGTCACCACATGTTCATCAACTGGTTACCTATACTTGTCGCGGCGGCCGTGTCGTTCGTCATCGGATGGATTTGGTACAGCGACTCGGTATTTGGTCTTGTCTGGCGGCGCTTAGCAGGCGTTTCCGAGGAATACCACATGCAGATGGCGCAGAACAAGAAACGCATGTGGAAATTAATGGCGCTGTATTTCGTGAGCCTACTGCTCACGGCGTGGGCGCTCTCGTTTGCGGTGATTCTCTCCGGTTCCTACAGTATTGTTGATGCACTCTATCTTGGTTTTCTTGTCTGGCTTGGTTTTGGAATTCCTGCAACAATCGGTTCGGTATTGTGGGAGGGAAGACCGTGGAAGTTCTACGGCATCAATGTCGGGTACCTGCTTTTGGCACTTCTCGTGTCGAGCATCATTCTGACACTGTGGATTTAGGAAATAAAAAACCGCCCCCTCGGGCGGTTTTTTTATTTTCGTTTGATGCGAAAGACGATTTTCTTAATCTTGAGTTTTCCAACCTGAATGATGTCGCCGTGTCCGACGCGGGTGTTTTCGCCGCTAACCTTCTGCTGATTGATACGCACGCCGCCCTGTGAAATAAGCCGCCGCGCTTCCGACTTACTTGGCGCAAGATTTGCCTCAACAAGCACCTCCGGAAGGGGTGTTTCTTCATCTGCAAGCGACGCTTCCTCAATTGTGTCGGGCATCTGCTTCTCACGGAAACGTTTTGTGAAGGCGTCAGCCGCTTCGCGGGCCGCTTTTTCATCATAAAAAATCTTCACAACCTCAAAAGCCATGCGCGCCTTGCTGTCCCGCGGGTTCTCGCCCTGCTCCAGACGTGTTTTGATTGCTACGATGTCTGTATCAAGCATGTCGGTCGCGAGCGTGAGGTAGTGGATGATGAGGTCGTCGCGGACAGACATAAGTTTTCCGTACATATCTTCCGGTTCGTCGGTAATCCAGATGCAGTTGCCCCACGACTTGCTCATTTTCCGTCCGTCGGGTCCCAACAAGAGTGAATATGTAATGACGTCCTGGCCTCTCTGTCCGAAATGCTCCTGGAGTGTCCGTCCGACGAGTAAATTGAAAAGCTGGTCAGTGCCGCCGATTTCGATGTCGCTTTTGACTGCAACAGAATCGTATCCCTGCATGAGTGGGTAGAGAAGCTCATGAAGACCGATACGCTTTCCTTCGGCGTGGCGGTTGGTGAAATTCTCGCGCTCAATCATCTGTGCAACCGAAAATATTTGCGTGAGGCGCACGACATCATCGAACTTCATTTTTCCGAGCCAAGCGCTGTTGTAGCGGATTTCCGCCTTGCGTAGGTTCAGAACGCGCGCGAGCTGTTTTTTGTAGCTCGCCATGTTCTTTTTAATCTCCGGCTTTGTGAGTGGCATACGCTCAGCTTTCTTGTCTGATGGGTCGCCGATTTGTGCGGTAAAGTCACCCACAATGAGTACGATTTTGTGACCGAGGTTTTGCAGGTGGGCAAGCTTTCTGATGACCGCCGCGTGACCGATGTGCATCCGGTCGCCGGTTGGGTCGATGCCGAGCTTGATGCGTAGTTTTGCGCCGGAGCGGAGTTTTGTTTCAATAGATTCGCGCACAACGGCATTTTCCGACCCTCGCCAGAGGAGCGTTTCAAGTACTTTTTTGTCGTCCTGCATATCCACACTATAGCCGAGGGGGCGGAAAAAGAAAACCACAGTCGGAGCAGGGAGATTCAATGTGCAATAGCGACGCATGCAACCGAGCGAGCGCCGGCATCGAGAAGCGCTTCGCGTGCCTCGCGCATGGTCGCACCGGTGGTGATGACATCGTCTATAAGAATGACGCGGCGCCCGCGGATTGCGGCCACATCAGCGACTGCAAAGCAGCCGCGGATGTTTTGTGCGCGCGCTTCGCGCGCATCCATGCGCGTCTGATGTTCCGTATGTATGACACGGACAAGCACACCAGAACATACACACGCGCTCTCGGGAGAAATTTCACTCTGTGCATGTTGCGCAATACGTTCGGACTGATTAAATCCGCGCTCGCGGAGTCGTTCGGCCGAGAGGGGGATGGGCACGATGCAGATGCTTTTTCGCGAGAACAAGCGTTCATACGCGCACTCTTCACGCAGATGGTCGGCAAGAGCCATTCCAAGAATGAAGCCGGCGTGTTGCACACGCCGGTATTTGAGTGCATGAATCGCTTCGCGCACAAGGGGATCCCGGTATGCAAAAAGAGCTTCGCCGGGCAAAGATTGCAGCGTGTAATCCCGTCGTGCAGGGAGCGCTGTTGCGAGAAATTCCTCGGGCCGGAGGTGTTCCCAGTCAAAGCGTTCGGTGCCGGGGAATACGGCGTCAGTCAGAATACGGAGAAATGCAGCCAGGGTGTTCTTCAAATGCTTCCAATGCATATTTTTGCGTACGCGGTATACTAGAGATACCACGCCAGGCATCAAATCTTTTTAAATTCCATGTCGCCCTTTTCGGATGTGTTCAAAAAAATCGGTGAGGGGATATTAAAACCGGCAAGCAAAAGCGTGCTCGGTATTGATATCAGCTCGTCCACCATTAAGGTTGTTCAGCTTGGGCGGAAACACGGCCAGGCGGTTCTTGAAACGTACGGAGAACTCGCTCTTGGCCCGTATGCCGGGATTGAGCCGGGAAAAGCAACAAACCTGCCGACGGCAAAACTAGGTGAAGCGGTCGCAGACCTGATGCGTGAAGCCAAAGTAACGACGACGGCATGCGGTGTCGCGATTCCGCTTTCGGCAAGTCTCATCAACGTCATTGAAATGCCTGATGTGGGAGAACGGCGGCTGCGCGATATGGTGCCGCTCGAGATTCGAAAATACGTTCCGGTGTCCATCAACGAAGTTATTCTCGACTGGCACGTGGTGCCCCGCGTTGATACCAATGAAACACCTGAGGGCGCAGCAGAAGAAAAAGATCCGAAGAAGAAAGTGGAAATTCTTGCTGTCGCGGTGCACAAAGAAACAATAAATCGGTACAACGAAGTGATTCAGCACGCCCACCTCGAACCCGGTTTTTTTGAAATTGAAGTGTTTAGCACCATGCGCGTTGCTCTTGAAGAGACTCTGGCGCCGACGATGATTATCGGCATCGGCGCAGGTTCGACAAAGGTGTACATCGTTGACCGCAAAGTGCTCCGTGAGTCGCACGTCATCAGTCGTGGTTCACAGGAAATCACCATCGCAATCTCAAAAGCGCTCGGTGTTACCCCGGAACGCGCTGAAGAGCTCAAGCGTACATACGGTGTCATCAAGCAGGGGACGGACACGGATGTCGCCGAGATTTCGGCGCTTGTGCTTGATTCGCTGCTCTCTGAGGCGCAGCGCGTTATGCTGAACTATCAGAAACGGCAGGCGCGGAACATTTCTTCAGTTGTGTTGACGGGCGGCGGCATTTTGCTTCCCGGCATTGTCGAGCGCGCAAAGGCGGTGCTGCAAACAGATGTTGTCGTCGCCAATCCTTTTGACAAGGTGCAGGCGCCGGCGTTTCTTTCAAATGTACTCGAGCAAGTGGGACCTGAATTTGATGTCGCAATCGGCGTCGCACTCCGCAAACTCCAGGAGACATCGTCATAGCAGGAAGGCAAAGTGTGGAGAGTGGCTGTTTGCAGATACCCGGAGTGGTCTATAATAGAAAGGAGGTATTTATGGCGGAACAATTCCAAACATCTTTTATCCCCAAAAAAACTTTTGACGCAACCGCGCAAAAGCCCGCGGGGCGGAGCAATATTCTCCTCACTATCGGGGTAGTTATTCTTGTCCTCGCGGTGCTTTCGGCTGGAGGTATTTTTGCCTACGAAAAATTTCTTGGTTCCTCGATTGAAAAGAAGCGTGAAGCGCTGCAGCGGGCGCGTGACTCGTTTGCGCCGGAATTTATCCGCGAGCTGTCGCACCTCGATGCAAAAATACAGAATGCACGGAGTCTTCTCAAGAACCATATCGCGGTGTCCGGTATTTTTGATTTGCTGCAGGCGACAACGCTTGAAACAGTGCAATTCACCAGCTTTGGGTATGCGATTGAAGATCAGGGAATCCGTGTTTCGATGGAGGGGGTTGCACGCTCTTTCAGTTCAGTGGCGCTTCAGTCGGACGGGTTTTCAGAAAACAGATTTATCAGTGAGCCGGTATTTTCCGGTCTGCAGCTGAACGAACGCGGCGATGTGGCGTTTTCCGCATCAATACTGGTTGATCCCGCCGCGGTTTCGTATGAAGGCAGAATGCAGGATGCAGGGTCGGCCGCGTTTGAGATTCCAAACGAAAGCGTTGTGAATGCGACAGCAACAAGCGGGAGTGCGGTTGAAGAAACCGTGTCGGACAGTCTATAAAAAACAATGAAAACCATCGTTAGCATCATACTCATCGTGTGCGGAGGACTCATATTCTTTTTGTTCACGAATCCTCGCGTGCAAGCGGTCCAGGCGCTCCGTGCGGAAGAGCAGCGTTTTGATGAGGCGCTCACACGCTCCAAAGAGCTCGGTGCACTTCGCGATGAACTGTTGACGAAATACAATGCGATTCCGACTGCAGATCTCGAAAAGATTAATGCACTGCTTCCTGATGCGGTTGATACGGTCCGGCTCATCATTGAAATAAACGGCATTGCAGCGCGGCATGGCATGACGCTGCTCGACATAAGCGTCGGCAATGTGGAAACTGGAAGTGCAGACAGCGGGGCGACACTCGGGCCGAGCAGAATGCCCTACGGGAGCGTTTCTCTGGGCTTTTCCGTCGTCGCAACATACGACCGTTTCCGCGCATTTCTTGCAGATTTGGAACGGAACCTCCGTATTCTTGATGTTGACTCCATATCATTCAGTGAAGCTGACGCGAGGACAGGTCTCACAACATTCGGCGTTTCGTTTAACACGTACTGGATGAAATAACCTAGAGCCATGCTTGGACAAGTGCTACAAAAGTATAAGACCCTGCTCATCATCGTCGGCGTTATCGTGGTGGTGTTTTTCGGATTTCGGATGTTCTCAAGCGACACACCGAGCGAAGGTCTGACGTCAGAGCCGGTTGCCGGCGTGATTCCCGAGGAGGGAGGTGATCTCATTACGCTTCTGCTTGAACTTAAGTCAATCACGCTTGATACGAGCATCCTGCAGGACCCGACGTTTTTGACGCTTCAGGATTTCAGCGTCGATATTGCCCCGGAGCCCATCGGTCGCCCCAACCCGTTCGCGCCGATTGGCGTTGTTTCTGCGCCCGCGACAACGACTGCAGAAGAATAAGTGAAATACCCCCCAATGACCAATAGTCAATGTCCAATAACTTGTTGGAAATTGGGATTTGGGATTTGGTCATTGCGCTGCCCCTATGTCTTTTCTTACCGAACTTGCACAAAAAGGAATCATTGAAGAAGCTCTTGTCCCTACGCTTGAGACCGAATCAAAACAAACCGGGAAGAGCGTTGAAGAATTGCTGCTCGCACGCGGCATCAGCGTAACGGACATTCTGGAGGCGAAAGGACTCCACTACGGTCTGCCGACGCGTACCGTTGATGCGCGCGAAATTTCGTTTGACACGCTGCAGCATATTCCCGAGGAATCAGCCCGCCACTACAAGGTTGTGCCGCTTGCGGTGACCGACAACGCACTTGAGGTGGGTATTGTTGACCCCGACAATATTGAAGCGAAGGATGCGGTCCAGTTCATTTCTTCGAAGACGGGCATGCCGTTCAGGCTTTTTCTTATTTCAGAAAACGACTACGAAGACATTCTCAACAACTACCAGGGACTTTCCGGTGAAGTGAACAAGGCGCTCTCTGACCTTGAGATGGAGCTAACCGCGGAAGAAAAAGAGCTTTCGAAGCGTCTTGATGAAGCGCGCCGCACGGCGTCAGGGGACGAAGCAGACGAGGATGCCCTTGTTGAGGATGCACCTGTGACAAAAATTGTGGCAACCGTGCTTAAGCATGCGATTGACGGCAACGCGTCCGACATTCACATCGAACCGACATCGGAAAATCTGAAGGTGCGTTTCCGTGTTGACGGTCTCATGTCGACGAACCTCTTGCTGCCGATGAAAGTGCATCAGGCAATCGTCGCGCGTATCAAAATTCTTTCAAACATGAAGCTGGATGAGAAACGCAAGCCGCAGGACAACCGATTTTCCGCGCATATCAGCGGACGAAAAATTGACTTCCGTGTTTCTACGTTCCCGGCATATTACGGCGAGAAAATCGTGCTCCGTATCCTTGACCAGCAAAAAGGCGTTTTGCCGCTCGATGAAATCGGCTTTGCACCGCGGGCGCTTGCGGCGGTGCGCGCCGCAATCAAGCGTCCCTACGGACTCATTCTTATTTCCGGGCCGACCGGTTCAGGAAAGACGACGACGCTCTACTCCATGCTTGAAGAAGTAGACCGCGAAAGCCAGAACGTGCTGTCGCTCGAAGATCCGGTTGAGTACAACATCTCCGGCATGAACCAGTCGCAAGTGCGCCCGGAAATCGGATACACATTTGCATCAGGACTCCGCACGACGCTGCGTCAGGACCCGGACATCATCATGGTCGGTGAGATTCGTGATAAAGAGACGGCACAGCTTGCCATTCAGGCGGCGCTTACCGGTCACCTGGTGTTTTCAACTATTCACACGAACAATGCAATCGGTGTTATTCCGCGTTTGATTGACATGGGTGTTGACCCGTTCCTCATCGCGCCGACTCTGGTGCTCACGATGGCTCAGCGTCTTGTGCGCCGCCTCTGTCCCAAGACCGGAAAGAAAATTCCGATTGACGGAAGCTTAAAGGTCATGCTCGAGAACCAGTTTGGAGATATCCCCAAAAAATTCCATGCGGAAATTCCGAAATCGGACGCATTTTACGGCGTCGAACCGACCGAAGAATGTCCGAAAGGAGTGCGCGGCCGTATGGCGGTCTTTGAAGTTCTTGAAATGAACAAAGAAATTGAACAGATTATTTTGACCGATCCGACCGAACCGCGGCTCATGAAAGCGGCGCGGGAAAACGGCATGTTTACAATGAAGGAAGACGCGCTCTTAAAAAGCATGCAGGGACTGGTGCCGTTTGAGGAAGTGAACACACTCGGCGGTATTTATGACACGGCGGATGAAGAGGAAATCGCTGAAAAAGAAGAAGAGGCAAAAACAGCAAAGAAACCGATTGTGGTAGAATAATATCTATGGACTATCTTAAAGAACTCAACGAGCTTATTGATATCACGATAAAAGAAGGCGCATCGGACCTGCATTTGAGCGCAGGATACCAGCCGACCGTGCGTGTTTCGGGCATGCTCATTCCGCTTGTGAAGAAAAATGTGCTCACACCCGAAGACTCAGTTGGTCTTATGAAGGTGCTGCTTACGCCCGACCAGCAGGAGCGGTTCCTTGCGGAAAAAGAAATCGACTTTTCATACAGCTATCAGAATGATGCCGCACGTTTCCGCGGCAACTGTTCGTTCTCAAAAGGCGTCATCAGCATCGTGCTGCGCTTTGTTCCCAAAAAGATCCGCACATTTGATGAACTCGGGCTGCCGCCGATTCTCGGAGATTTTGCCCGCCGTCAGCAGGGGTTCTTCCTGGTGGTGGGTCCCGTGGGGCACGGCAAGTCGACGACGCTTGCTGCGATGATTGATATCATCAACACCGAACGCGCCGATCACATCGTTACGATTGAAGATCCGATTGAATATGTGTTTGAACCGAAGAAGTCGATGATTAACCAGCGTGAAGTGCGCATTGACACCAAAGATTTTCACACGGCGCTGGGACAGCTGTTCCGTCAGGACGTTGATGTGGTGATGATCGGTGAAATGCGCGGGCCGGAGACTATCGGCACGGCGGTGACGGCGGCTGAAACAGGACACCTTGTGCTCTCAACACTTCACACCAACAACGCATCCCAGACAATTGACCGTATCATCGACTCATTCCCGGCAGATCAGCAGGACCAGGTTCGCGTGCAGCTCTCGGGGTCGCTTGTCGGTATTTTCTCACAGCGTCTCGTACAGCGCGTGTCCGGAGGACTGGTGCCGGCGTATGAGCTTCTCATCAACACCAAGGCCGTTGCGAACCTTATTCGTGAGGGACGCACGCACGAAATCGACAGCATGATTGAAACCGGTTCCGATTTCGGCATGGTTGACATGAACCGTTCACTTGCCGAGCTTGTGCGCCGCGGTGATATTACCGTCGAAAACGCCCGCCTGCACTCGCTTAATCCGACGTTGCTTGAACGGTTGTTGTAGTATGAAGGTGCTCGTCTTTCTCGGGCTCGGGCTTGCGGCAATTCTGGCACTGTTCGGCGGTGAAAAGATATACATCGGTCTCGGGGTTCTCGTTTTGATCGCATTCATTTTTTTAACTCGATAACATGTTGTTCTCATACACAGCGATAGATCAGGAGGGGAATGAAAGTCCGGGGAGCATCGATGCTCTCAATGAGGACGTTGCCGTCCGCTCGTTGCAACAGCGCGGGCTGGTGATTTCTTCAATCAAGGAAGCAGGGGAGGGCGGTATCCTGCAAAAAAACTTTGATTTTTTTGAACGCGTTTCCAACAAAGACCTTGTTATTTTGTCCCGCCAGGTTTCAACGCTTTTTGAAGCGCAGGTGTCTGCGCTGCGCGTTTTCCGTCTTCTCGGTGAAGAATCGGACAAACCGCTTCTCCAACGGACGCTCATTGAAATTGCAAACGATCTCCAGGCGGGAAGCGCGATTTCTAAGGCGCTTGAAAAGCACCCGAAAATTTTCTCCGCGTTTTACGTCAACATGGTGAAGGCGGGTGAGGAGTCAGGAAAGCTCGACCAGACGCTCATGTTTCTTGCTGACTACCTTGACCGTTCCTACGAAGTCATTTCAAAAGCCCGCAACGCGCTCGTCTATCCGGCTTTCGTTATCTCGGTATTCGTCGTTGTCATGGTACTCATGTTGACGACGGTTATTCCGAACCTTTCAGAAATTCTCAAAGACAGCGGCCAGGAAATTCCGACATATACGAAAGTGGTTATGGCCATTTCCGAAATGCTTGTTGATTACGGCTGGTTCCTTCTCATCCTGCTTGCACTTGGGGCTGCGTGGGTGTGGAACTATGCGCGTGGTGAAAAAGGAAAAGCATTTTTGAGCCAACTAAAGCTCCAAATTCCGTACATTGGTTCTCTGTACCGCACACTGTACCTCTCCCGCATCGCCGACAACCTCAACACGACACTTGCAGCGGGCATTCCCGTTGTCCGCGCGCTTGAAATCAGCGGAGCCGTGGTAGGAAACAAGGTTTTTGAAGATATCATGGCACGCGCTGTGGAATCGGTTCGCGGAGGGTCTACCATTGCCGACGCGCTCTCGGGGAACACCGAAATACCAAACATTATGATTCAAATGATCCGTATCGGTGAAGAAACGGGTGAATTGGCCAGCATCTTGAAGACCCTGGCGCACTTTTATGAACGAGAGGTCAAAAATGCCGTAGACAGCCTCGTAGACCTCATTGAACCGGCGATGATTGTGCTTTTGGCGCTCGGTGTCGGCGTGCTTCTTGCCTCGGTTCTCATTCCTATCTACAACATCTCCTCGGGCATCTAATTTCTCCGCCAGCGGGGGATAACGCAATGAAGCCCTTTTTAGGGCTTCATTGCGTTATCCACAGGGGTCTGTGCCTATAGTTGCCCAATCGCCTATAATGAAAGAGCTTAGATTATATAAGCATTTTACTAGGTCGACCTAAAACAAACAGTTTTTATTATGAAAAACAAAGGTTTTACGCTCATTGAGCTTCTTGTCGTTATCGCAATCATCGGTATTCTCTCATCTGTCGTGCTTGCTTCTCTCAACAGCGCACGTTTGAAAGGACGCGATGCAAAGCGTGTTTCCGACTTGAGCCAGTTGAAACTTGCGCTGGAGCTCTACTTCGACTCAAACCGAAGCTATCCTGTAGGAACCGGAACATCAACACTCGAAGCTGCGTTGGTGCCAAATTTCATTCAGACGATTCCTATGGACCCGCTTGCTGGACGTGAGTATGACTATTACGGTATTACGGCGTCGTACACATTGTGGGCAAATCTCGAGGATTCGGGTCACGTCGTCCTAAGTGGTGATGTTGACGGGGATGTTGGTACTACAGAGTTTGACTGTGGAACACAAGGAAGCGAGACTGAGTACTGTATCCAACCGTAATCTTTCCGCTTGACTCAAAAACCCCGCTTTCGCGGGGTTTTTGTTTTGACGGGGACTGTTGAAAAACCTTGTAGTGTTCTCCATACGACACGATATACTGTGTGTATGTTCAGCGCACCTCTTGCATACACACTTGTTTTTGTTTTTGGCACGGTCATCGGGAGTTTTTTGAATGTCGTTATTCTGCGCTATCAGACGGGGCGCTCTCTAGGCGGGCGTTCCATCTGCCCGTCGTGCGGAAAAACACTCCGCTGGTATGAACTCATTCCGGTCGTAAGTTTTGCATTGCAGGGCGGAAAATGCCGCGGATGCGGCAGCCGTATCTCGTGGCAGTATCCGCTCGTTGAGCTCGGGACAGGAGCGCTTTTTACAGGTGTGCTCGCATTTGCGCTCAACGCATGGGGCGAAGCTGCCGTGTTTATCCCCGGTGCACTGCATCTTGCGACGCTCATGGCGTTTCTTATTGTGATCGTGGTGTACGATGTCCGTCACAAAATCATCCCGAATGATTTTGTCTACATATTTGCGGGACTCTCGCTCCTCTATGCCTTTTTCTTCCACGTATTTATTCCGAACGACACGGCGCTCTGGAGCGACCTTATTGCCGGACCGGCACTCGCACTTCCGTTCGCGCTTTTGTGGGCGCTCTCGGGCGGCCGATGGATGGGCTTCGGGGATGCAAAACTCGCACTTGGTTTGGGATGGATTCTCGGGCTCTCGGCGTCTGCAGTAGCATTTCTGCTTGCGTTCTGGATTGGGGCGCTCTACAGCCTGCTCGTGCTGTTCGCAGGTGCAATCGGCGGACTTTCGCAGGCGAACCGGCTGACGCTCAAGAGCGAAATTCCTTTTGCGCCGTTTCTCTTCATCGGTTTTGTCATCACCCTTTTCTGTTCATACGACCTGACCACATTCCTCGCGCTTTTCTCATAACAGTAGAACGTGGAGTGTGAATCAAGAAGCATGAAGTAAGAAGTATGAGTCAAGAATCAAGAAGTATGAACCGAATCAATCCTACAAGCTACAAGCTACAAGCTACACACTCTTCCCGCGGGTTCACGCTTGTTGAAATGATTGTGACTGTGGGAATCTTCGCGCTTATTTCCGCTTCGATTATTGCAAGGAACGCGACGTTTGATGAGGAAGTGCTCCTGAACAATATGGCGTACGACATTGCGCTTTCTGTTCGTCGCGCACAGAACTACGGCATCAACGTGCGGGCATCGGAAGGCCAGTTTGACCGGCCGTATGGCGTGCACTTCAACACAGGTGAACAGACCTACGCTTTTTTTGCTGATGCAGATGCTGACGATCTCTACGATGCTCCCGAGGAGTTGCTTGAGACATTCACGCTTGGACGTGGGGCCACCGTGAAGGCGCTCTGCGATCTCAGCAATACATCATGCGATCTCAAGGAACTCACGGTTTTATTTAAGCGGCCCGATCCCGATGCGGTTATGTATTCTGAGAAAACACCAATTGCTCGCTCTCGTATTGACATTGAATCCGCGCGCGGAGGCTTGCGTTCGATTGTTATTGAAGCAACGGGCCAGATTTCAATTCAGGGTGTCGAAGAACAGACACCGCAGCAGTAACGGTGGAAAGCAGAACCAAGAATCATGAATCAAGAATCAAGAAGTATGAACCGAATCAATCCTACAAGCTACAAGCTACAAGCTACACACTCTTCCCGCGGGTTTACGCTTGTGGAAATGATTGTGGCGGTTTTTCTTTTCTCGATTGTCATGGTGGTTGCAGTCGGCGCGCTTGTTTCAATTGTGCAGGCGAACAGAAAAGCACAGAGCGTAAAGTCGGTCATGAACAACCTCAACTTTTCTCTTGAAAGCATGACGCGTGCAATCCGGACGGGTACGGCATATGACTGCCCAGGAAGCTGCCAGACGGCGGGGTCGGACTCCTTTTCGTTTCTCGACAAGGACGGGCGGAACATTACGTATTCCTACGGGAAAAATGGCGACACCGGACAAATTTTTCGGGCAATCGGGACAGCAGACGCACAGGCACTCACGGCTCCGGAAGTAAAGATAGACAGCCTCCAGTTTTATCTGCGCGGGGAAAGTGCGGCCGATGATGTGCAGCCGCGCGTGCTTATTGTGGTAAAGGGGACTGCGGGTCCTGATGACAAGACGCGGACGGAATTTAGCCTGCAGACTCTCGTTACACAGCGTATTTTAGATCGGTAGAAAAAACGCGAATCACAAATCAAGAAGTAAGAATCGTGGAGTAAAGAAGTATGAATCAGACCAATCCTACAAACTACAACCTACACACTACACACTCCTCCAGCGGCTTCACGTTTGTGGAAACGCTTGTGGCGATTGCTATTCTTTTGATTGCCGTTGTTGCGCCGCTCTCGCTTTCGTATCAGAGCTTGGCGGCCTCGCGCATTGCACGCAATCAGATTATTGCGACGTTCCTCGCGGAAGAGGCGATTGAATTTGTCCGCGCAACCCGCGACACCAACTCTCTCGTTGGCAACAGCTGGCTCTCCGGTCTCGAGGATTGTCTGCAGATAAGCAAGGACTCAAAATGTGTTATCGATGTTCCCGCGAATGATGTTGCTCCGTGCGACAGCGAAGGTGTGTGTCCTGCACTCAACTACGACCCAGACACATTTGTATACAGTTATACGAGCGGTGATCCTTCGCCGTTTACGCGCGAAGTTACTATTGCGCAGTGGGAGAGCGGGGCGACGGCATTCAATGAGGCGGAAGTGGGCGTGACCGTGTCATGGCCGGACGGCAACAATACACGCACAGTCACTATTGAAGAGCTTATTTTAAACTGGCAGTAGTAAAGGAAAGAAGCATAAAACAAGAATCAAGAAGTATGAACAGAATTAATCCTACAAGCTACAAACTACAAGCTACACACCCTTCCCGCGGTTTCACGCTTTTCTACGCGCTTCTGGTGACGTCGCTCTTGCTTGCGCTTGGTCTCGCGGTGTTCAACATCACACTCAAAGAACTTATGCTTTCGTCAGATGCGCGCGAATCCCAGAATGCATTTTTTGCAGCCGACGCCGCGCTTGAATGCGCGCTCTTCTGGGATCGCGGGACGACACCGGCATTTGGTTTTTATGGCGATTCGCTTGCATCGGGTATCAGAAGCATTTGGCCATTTGACGAGGGGACTGGAGATACTGTCTACGACTACGGTCGTTTGGTAAATAACCACGGAACTCTCGTGGGTGCATCATTTGGTGAGGGACACACGGGAGACGGAATCATTTTTGATGGTGTCTCATACATCGATTTGGACTCAGAGACCACGGTACCAGATGGATCCGACTTTACAGTTTCTGCGTGGATCCAGCCTAACTTTGGAGCACTCACAAACCAATTTGTGTTTAGTGGTTTACCCACGTGGGCATCACCGAGCGGTTTCGGCCTTCGTCTTGGGTATCGTTATCAAGCACCAGTTTTCCAATACATCGTCCAGGTGGACGGCGGGACATCTGGGGGGCCAATTGATGTGAATGTAGATTCTTTTAAGGATGGTGTATACCACCATTTTGTCTGGCGACGGGAAGGTACAACAGTTGAACTTCTTGTGGACGGTTCATCTGTGGGTACATTCACAAACAGGAATGGCGTTCTTGTCATCGGAGAGATGGGGAGAAATATTGCAAACGCTGGTGCATATTTTTATGGAGGACTCGATGATGTAAGAGTATATAACCGTGCACTTTCAGACGAAGAGATTCTTGACTTGT
>CAZSMD010000012.1:0-7994 GCA_964608145.1 uncultured Candidatus Saccharibacteria bacterium
GCGACTCTGGAACGGACAAAAATATTTTTTGAAGCTCACGAACGCGTGCTCTCAGCGGGGGCCTTACTCGTCGGTTTTATTGTTGACTCACTCACGCTTCGTCGCATTGATTTGCTTGCGGAGAACATCGCGCTTCTTTCGTACCTGGCGCTTGCGGGAGCATCCGTCTATGTTCTTGCTATCCGCGACGCACGTGCCCCCGGGAGTCGCATGTTCGGTTGGGTTGCGGCGGTCGCGCCGTTTGCCATGCAGCTTGCATTCGGCGCCCTCTTCAGCGCCTTTGTTGTGTTTTATTTGCGAAGCGCGTCACTTTCCGCGAGCTGGCCGTTCATCGCTTTTCTTGTCGCAATGCTCATCGGCAATGAGGTGTTTCGAAAACGGTATGAACGCTTTGTGTTTCATATAGGGGTTTTCTTTATCGCGCTTCTTTCGTATGCGATTTTACTGGTGCCGGTGCTGCTCCGTTCAATCGGTGTCGGCGAATTCTTGGCGAGCATTGCGGGCGGTATTTTTCTGATGACGGTATTTTTGCTCGGGCTTATGTCAGTTGCCCGCGCACGTGTAAAAGAATCGTTCTCCTCTATCGCCGAAACAATTGGTATTATCGTTGCGCTTACCATGTTCGCATATGCGACGAACAGTATTCCGCCGGTACCGCTCGTTCTCAAGGATTCCGCAATTGCACACAGCGTAGTGCGGACAGGCGATTCTTATGAGCTGTCAGTCGAACCGGACACTTTTCTCGATATGCTGAAATTTAAGGAGACGGTTCATCGCTTGCCGGCGGAGTCAGTGTCTGTTTGGACTTCGGTGTTTGCCCCGACACATTTGAGTACCGGCATTGTACATGCGTGGCAGTACCGAAAGGGGAGTTCGTGGATCACCATGAGCCGCGTCACGTTTCCGATTGAGGGCGGGCGCGAAAGGGGATTCCGCGGGTATTCAACAAAAACAAATCTTCCGGAGGGCGCGTGGCGTGTGTCTGTTGAGACACAGGGAGGACAAGTTATCGGCCGCGTGCGGTTTGATGTAGTCGCCGTAGAGGCTCCCGTCGAACTGACGGCGATAACGAGGTAAAACTCTTGATATAAATTTTACCTCGCCCCGGTATTCTTAGAGGCATGCCTGTAATAAGGAGTTGTTTGCTGTGCAAAAAGAGGTTTAAGGCGAAGCCATCCTGGATAAAAAACGGCCATGGAAAATACTGCTCTGTCCGATGCCAGCATGCAGGTGCCCGGACTGGGAAAGAGGTCCTATGTTTTATGTGTGGGAAGAACGTGTATCGTTCGGGCAAGTCGTTGCGCGGGTCAAAGAGCAAAAAGTTCTTTTGCGGAAAAAGTTGTCAAACAAAGTGGAGAAATGCGTACTTTAGCGGCGAAAGGCATGCAAACTGGATTCATGGACGCGCCTCGTACAGGTCGGTCTTAAATCGGACATGTGTTCCGAAACGGTGCCGGCGGTGTGGTCTTGGCGACGTGCGCGTGCTTGCCGTGCATCACATAGATCGCGACAAAAACAATAACAAACCGTCGAATCTGATGTGGTTGTGCCACAATTGCCACCACCTCATACATCATGATAAGGTTGAGGAGCGAAAGCTTATGGTGCCCATAGTTTAGTGGTAAAACTCCGCTCTGTGGCAGCGGCGTCGAGAGTTCAATTCTCTCTGGGCACCCCAATTAGAGATAGGTTCTGGTGCGCGAGGAGTATCGTTCGGACGGTATAAAACAATCTTGTTACCCGGGTTTATATGTTCACACTTCTTCCCAGCCACGCCTACATCTTCCTGGTTGTACCTTTTCTTATCATTTGGCTTGTTTTGTATCTGGTAAAGAAATCAACGCGCGGCGAACAGGTGCTCATGAGTTATGTTGGAGCCGTTATCGGTCCGCTGAGCGAGATTATCTACTTCAAAGATTACTGGTACCCCGAAAGTATTTTTTCAGTCCGCATCGGGAGTTTTCCTCTTATGCTGGAAGATGTGCTTTTTGGCTTTGCTATTGGCGGCATTGGCGCAGTTGTTTTTGAAGTTTTGTTTCGTCGCAACCTTAAACGACTCTCTACGGGCTCGCAGAGTGTTATAAAAATCTGGTCAGCTGCTCTCTTGTTTCTTGGAACTCTTTTTGCAGCACTTTCCTTCGGTATTAATTCCATCTATGCTTCGTCGCTCGCGTTTCTTGCTGCCGCCGTCGCCATTCTTGTTTTTAGGCGCGATCTTCTTCTTAATGCGGTTGGCAGCGGGGCGTGCGTCATGCTGCTCATGTTTGTAAGTTACTTTTTACTTTTCAATCTTGTTGAAAACGCAGAGGCCCTCTTGAGAGAACAATGGCTTCTTTATGGCACATTCTTAGACACGCGCGTTGCGGGTATCCCTCTAACGGAAATGGCCTGGGGTTTTACGTGGGGGTTTGTAGCCGGACCGCTCTACGAATTCTTGGTGGATAAACGAAACGTGAAGGCGAATGCGTAGGGCAGTGGTTGTTATCCCCTGAGCGCTTGACACAGCATACCCCAGGGGGGTATGCTCTTTGCATATGCATACACCCATACATACAAATGTGGTGAACCGCCTCAAACGCATTGAGGGGCAGGTTCGCGGCTTACAAAAAATGGTTAGCGAAAAAAAGTATTGTATTGATATCATCACGCAGTCGTCAGCCGTCAGAAACGCGCTCGCGTCGGTAGAAGATTTGATGCTCCAGAATCACCTCACGGAGCACGTCGTGCATCAGATGCAGCACGGCAGGGAACACCAGGCGGCGAAGGAAATTCTTAAGGTATATAAGCTCAAGAGAAAATAACAGACATGGAGTACCCGACAACCTACAAAATAAAGGGCATGCATTGTGCATCGTGCGCCGCCATTATCGAGAAGGAGTTTACCAAAACCCCCGGTGTTCTTAAGGCGGAGGTGAACTACGGCACGGAAACGGCGACGGTTGCGTTTGATGCCTCAAAAACGTCCCCCCAGGAGCTCTCGAAAAAAATAGAACCGCTCGGCTATTCGCTCATGCTGGCGCAGACCGCCGGCGAAATGGGGATGAGTGAAAGTGAACACGCGGCGCACCTCGGCCTCTCGCAGTCAAAAGAGGAAAAACTTGCGGAGCTCTCATCGACGAAGCGGATGCTGTATTCTGCAATTCCCATTGCGATTGTCAGCGTCATTGTCATGGCGTGGGAGATTTTGGCGCAAACAAAGATTTTGCCGGAGATGCCCGTCGTGTGGGAGGAATTCGTGCACCACCTCATGCCCATTTTGGCGACATACATTCTTTTTGTCGTCGGCAGGCCGTATCTTCTTGGTGTGTACCGATTTCTCCGCTTTGGCCGTGCAAACATGGACACGCTCATCGGCATCGGAACTTCGGTCGCATTTCTCTACAGCTTTATTGTGACGGCGTTTGAGGAGACACTTGCGCCGTTTGTTGATGTGACGAGCACCTACTACGACGTGACGATTGTCGTTATTACGTTTATCGCGCTCGGAAAGTTTCTGGAGATGCGCTCAAAACTCAAAACAGGCGATGCAATCGAGAAGCTTTTGAACATGCAGGCAAAAACTGCGCGCGTGATACGGAATGGAGAAGAAGTACATATTTCGGTGTCCGATGTCGTGCACGGGGATGTGATTATGGTAAAACCCGGAGAGAAAATTCCCGTTGACGGCGTCCTCAAAGACGGCGACTCATACGTAGATGAGGCGCTTGTGACGGGCGAGCCGCTGCCGGTTCATAAAGAGAAGGGTGATTCGGTTGTTGCCGGAACCATCAACACTACGGGTGCGTTTACGTTCACGGCCACCAAGGTCGGGTCAGAAACAATGCTCTCGCAGATTATCCGTATGGTGGAACATGCGCAGGGAAGCAAGGCTCCCATTCAGGCGCTTGCAGACAAAATCTCGGCCGTGTTCGTTCCTGTCGTGCTCGGGCTCGCATTCCTGGCACTCCTTATATGGCTTGTGGTTGGCACTCAGTTTCTCGGATTTTCAGCGGCACTTTCGTACGGTCTGGTCTCTTTCGTCGGCATTTTGGTGATTGCGTGTCCGTGCGCATTAGGTTTGGCGACGCCGACGGCAATTATTGTCGGTGTCGGCAAGGGTGCGCGCGAAGGAATTTTGGTGAAAGACGCGGCGACACTTGAAAAACTGTACCGGGTCAGCACGGTTGTCGTTGATAAAACGGGAACGCTTACGAAAGGAAAACCGGAACTTACGTCCGTGGAGAACTTTTCGAATCTCACCGACGATGAGCTGATCGGCATAGCCGCGTCTCTTGAGAAAAAATCAGAACATCCGATTGCACACGCCGTGGTTGCATATGCCGAAGCAAAACACATTGCACTGTCGGCGGTTGATGCGTTTGAATCTGTAAAAGGAAAAGGCGTGCGCGGCAACATACACAATGAGGAATACTTTGTGGGTAATACCAAATTACTCTCTGACCTCGGCATCTCATTTGATGCAAACACGATTGCCGAGGAAACGAAGAAAGGAAACACGCCAGTTTTAATCGCAACACGCGAAAAATTGCTCGGTGTGGTGATGGTTGCCGATGCAATCAAACCGGAGGCGCGCGAAGCGATTATGTCGCTGCATGCCCGCAAGATACAAGTGGTGATGCTTACCGGAGATGACCGGAATACCGCACAGCATATTGCAGGCGAGCTTGGCATTGATGAAGTTGTCGCAGAAGTGCTTCCGGAGGATAAGTTGAAAAAAATCCAGGAGCTGCAGTCGCAGGGGCGCATAGTTGCGATGGCGGGTGACGGTGTTAACGACGCGCCGGCTCTGGCACAGGCGGATGTCGGCATTGCGATGGCGACCGGCACGGACGTCGCGATTGAATCAGCGGGCATTACGCTCCTCTCCGGTGATATCAGCAAATTGGTGCAGGCAATTAACCTCTCCAACATCACCATGCGCGGCATCAAACAGAATCTCTTCTGGGCGTTCTTCTACAACGTTGTGGGAATCCCGCTTGCCGGGGGGTTGTTCTTCCCGTTCTTTGGCTGGATGCTCTCGCCGGTATTTGCGGGGCTTGCGATGGCGTTCTCCAGCGTGTCGGTTGTCGGCAACTCGCTTCGTCTAAAAACTAAGTCGCTGTAATTTTATGGAACAAAAACATACAACATACACCTTTCACGTCAACGGCATGCACTGTAAGGCATGTGAGCTTCTCACCGAAAGCGAGGTACATGCCGTGCCGGGGGTTGTCAGCGCACACGCGAACGTGGCGAATTATACGATAGCTGTCACGGGAGATTTCGGGGACAAAACGGCGGAGCAGGTTGCGGAAGAACTGAGTGTTCCTCTGAGGCCGCACGGCTACTCCCTGTCAGTCGAAAAAACGACTCAGAAAAAGAAGTGGGGGGATTTTAAAATCGCGGTGCCGGTAGCGCTCGGTTTTGCCGCACTTTTTATTCTTTTGCAGAAAGCCGGCCTCGTGAATCTGGTGAGCGGAAGCGATGTCTCATACGGAACCGCCTTCGTCATCGGCGTTATTGCATCCATCTCAACGTGCATGGCTGTTGTCGGCGGACTCGTTCTCTCGCTTTCTGCGACGTTCGCGAAAGAAGGTGATCGTGTAAAACCGCAGGCGCTTTTCCACGTAGGCCGCATTATTGCTTTCTTTGTGTTGGGAGGCGTTATCGGCGCGCTTGGCGCAGTGTTTACGCTCTCCAGTACGGCAACATTCGTCCTGAGTCTTACGGTCGGCCTCGTCATGCTCTTGCTGGGTGTTAACTTGCTCGACGTGTTCCCATGGGCAAAGAAATTTCAGCCCGCGATGCCGAAATTCATCGCGCAACACGCACACGGCATTGCGGCCCTCAATCATTCGCTTACCCCGCTGCTTGTCGGTGTGGCGACATTCTTCCTGCCGTGCGGATTTACGCAGTCTATGCAGATTTATACGCTTTCGACCGGAGGCTTCATGGAGGGCGGTTTGACCATGCTCGCGTTTGCACTGGGCACGCTGCCGGTTCTTGCACTTCTGAGTTTCGGATCATGGAGCATTGCGAGAAGCCCACGCGCAGGTGTTTTCTTTAAATCCGCCGGCCTTGTTGTTATCATGTTCGCACTGCTCAACATCATCAATAGTCTTGTTGTCATCGGTCTTCTGTCGCCGGTGTTCACCTTTTAAAGCAACGGCACACCCTTTATGAATCAACTTACGTTTGTTTCCATTGTTATTTCAGGAGTGCTCATTGCTGCAGGATTTCTTTTTGCCCGTCCGTCGACGCCGTCAGAACTTGTTGTTCCGGAAAACAACGTGACCGTTGTTGACGGCGTGCAGATTGTGGAGCTGGTTGCAAAGGGCGGCTACGCACCGCGAACGAGCACGGCACAGGCCGGCATTCCGACGGTGCTTCGTTTTACGACAAACGGCACGTTTGACTGCTCGTCTATTGTCCGCGTGCCGAGCTTGGACATTACCAAGAATCTTCCACCGTCGGGTAGCCTTGATATCGATATCGGAACGCCGAAAGCGGGCACTTTTGAGGGAAGCTGCGGTATGGGCATGTATCCTTTTGAGGTTATTTTTGAAGAGTAGCTTTCCGGTTTCGTTGCTATACTGAACGTATATGAAATATGCGCAACAAATTGTGACGGCGGTTTTAATCGTCGCCGCACTCGGCCTTCTGGCCTTTTTCCTCGCGGGTTCGCGCTCCTTGGGCAGCTTTGACATTACGCGCGAGAGCGACACGTACTCCATCGCCCTCTCTCTGCCGAAAACAAAAAATGAGTCGCTCAATGCGTCGCTCGCGGACTATGGGACGGCAATTACAAATGAATTTGCAGAAATGTATGCACCGTCAATGTTTACTCCGGAAGAATATGAGATGCTCGGTTTCGGAGAGGGAAGAAAGTATGCATTGCAGGTAACAGGAACCCGGTGGTCGTTTGGCGGCATCACAGGCGTGCTCCTCGAGCGGTATACGTATACCGGAGGCGCACACGGAGCAACAGACTATATACATTTTGCGGAGGATGCCGCAGGAACACCTGTCTCGCTCTCCGCGCTTTTTATCCCGGAAAGCGCCTACCTTACCCGGATTTCTGACTACGTCCGCCCCGTTCTCAAAGAGCAGCTCACGAATGATGCGGCGTACGTTGAGGACATGTTTGTAACAGGGACGAGTCCGGACGAGGGGAACTATATGGTGTTCATGCTCGGTAGGAACGGCATTACCTTCGTGTTTCAGCAGTACCAAGTTGGTCCGTATAGCATCGGCGCACCGCGCGTTGAAGTTCCGTACACGGTTCTCCGCGACATCCTCAATCCGTCATATTTCTAGCCCACACACTTTGTGATATAGTCCACTCGCATGAACGATATTACATACTTCGACGCCATAAACGGTCTCATGATGTGGGGGACGTTAGCGCTTCAGGCGGGCGTCATCGTACTGCTTCTCGCGTTTCTCAAGGTTCCGGGATTTTCACGCGTGCGCACTTTCGTTGACACCTACGGCATCACGATCTCAACACTTTTGGTTTTTGCCTCCATGCTCGGCAGTCTCTACTATTCAAGCATTGTCGGTTTTGCGCCGTGTCTTTTGTGCTGGTATCAGCGCATTTTCTTTTTTTCGCAGCTCCCGCTTTTCATCGTTGCGCTCGCGCGCAAGACACGCGATGTTGTTCCGTATACAACCACGCTTTCAGTCATCGGTGCCTGTATCGCGGTGTATCAGGTCATTCTTGAACGCATACCCGCTCTTGCCGGCATTTGCGGCCTCGACGCGTCAGAGGTCTCCTGCGGAACGATTTACGTTGAAGGGTTCAGCTACATTACGATTCCGGTCATGGGGCTTACCGCTTTTGCGGCTCTGGTGCTCATCGGTTTTATGCTTCGTAAAGACGGGGAAACGGCGTAATTGCTAAATAAAGCAGGTCTTCGTACACTAAAGACAGATTTTTATTATGTTGATTAACACTCTATGAATCAAAAAACACTCTGGATTATTTTAATTGTCGTTGTTGTCGTTATTCTCGG
>CAZSMD010000012.1:8094-12805 GCA_964608145.1 uncultured Candidatus Saccharibacteria bacterium
ATGAATGAATCACTCGAAAAGCTCGTCAAAGCCGGCACGCTGGTGTGCCTCGTTCTGGCGCTTTTCATCGCGGTGCTCGTGATAAACGGCATCAAGGAGAATAAGTATATCGGCGGCGGTGTTCCCGGCAGCAACGTTATCACGGTCTCCGGTACAGGAGAGGTAACTGCGGTTCCCGACGTCGCGGAAGTAACATTTGAAGTTGTGACGGAGAAGCCGACGGTTGAGGCGGCGCAGACTGCCGCGGCAGAAGACATGAATGCAATTCTTGCGTTCATCAAGAAGGAAGGTATTGACGAAAAAGATATCAAAACTACGAACTACAGCGCGAACCCGCGCTACGAGTGGCGCGATACCGTCATGCCGATGAGTGCTCCGTCGTACGGAGGTGGTGCCGACGCGGCACTATCATATCCGTATCCTGTTCCGGACAACGACACGCGCGTGCTTGTCGGCTATGAAGTCCGGCAAAGCGTCTCTGTAAAAATTCGCGACACTGAAAAGACGGGAGCAATCCTTGCGGGTGTCGGCGGACTCGGTGCTACGAACATCTACGGTCCGACATTCACGATTGACGATGAGGATGAACTCCAGCGCGAAGCGCGCCAGGAAGCGATTGACGACGCCCGCACAAAGGCAGAACAGCTTGCGGATGATCTCGACGTCAAACTTGTGCGCATCGTCTCGTTTTCAGAGTCAGGCGGCGGGTACTACCCGATGTACCGCGGACTTGAGGCGGCTGCATACGATAGTTCGGAAACAAAAGTCACTCCTGAAATTCCTGCAGGTGAGAACACTATCAGTGCGTACGTGACGATTACCTACGAAATCCGCTAATTCACCGTGCGAAGCGTGAAGTAGGGAGCACAAAAACCCGCGTCTGCGGGTTTTTGTGCATATCGTGCGTGTTTCGAGGTGCTACAATAGAACCACACCTATGCGTCCCGTTAAAAATCGCGGACGCTTTGAAAACATAAAATAATGGCCGAATTTATGAAATTTTTAAAAATCGGGCTTTGGGCAGAAAAGCATCTGTCCGCGTCCTATTTCTAACGGGATGCGTATCAACGCAAAACAGTTCAAGGCATTTCTTGTCGAAGCAAATCTTGTTTCGAAATCAAAAATCGAAGAGCTTGAAGCGCTTGCGAAGGAGAAGAAAGCCGATTTTGAAGATATATTGGTGTCCGAAGGAGCCATCTCCGACGACGATTTGCGCCGTGCGCAAGCGCACGTGCTCGGCATTCCCTTCGTCGACCTCAAGGAAGAGAAAGTCGATTTCGGCGTTCTGTCGCTCATTCCTGAACCGGTTGCCCGCAACAACAACATCATCGCCTACAAACAAAGCGATAAGGGGCTTGATGTCGCGATGCTCGACGTAGATGACCTGCAGGCGATTGATTTCGTGAAGAAAAAAACAGGGCTCACTATTTTGCCGCACCTCACGGACACGGCGTCTATCAAACACGCGCTGCTCCAGTACCAGAAGAGCCTCAAGGCGGAGTTCGGTGACATCATTAAGAACGAAGCGGAGACGTTTAAGATGATTGCGGAAACTCCGGGGGAGGGGGAGGTGGAAGTATCCGGGGAAGATTTGAAAAAACTTGCCGAGGACCTGCCGATTGTGCGCATTGTTGATACGCTCATTAAGCACGCGGTGCTGCAGGGAGCTTCCGACATCCACATTGAACCCATGGAGCGCCAACTTGTCGTGCGGTACCGCATTGACGGTTTGCTGCATGACGCGATGACACTGCCGAAGCAGGCAATCCCGGGCATTATTGCGCGCATCAAAGTGCTCGCAAATTTGAAACTCGATGAGAAGCGGCTTCCGCAAGACGGACGTTTTAAAATTGACCTCGGCGGTGAGCGCGTTTCATTCCGTGTGTCAACGCTGCCGACGTATTTCGGAGAGAAAACCGTAATGCGTATTCTCCACGAGAGCTCGTCCGGTTTTACGCTCGAAACACTGGGATTTCACGGTGAGGCGCTTGAAGACCTTCACTGGGCGACGAAGCAGGCGACGGGAATGATTTTGACGACCGGACCGACGGGGTCAGGAAAGACGACGACGCTCTATACACTGCTCGATATTTTGAATACGCCGGACGTAAACATTTCAACAATTGAAGACCCGATTGAGTACCAGATGCCGCGCGTCAACCAGACCCAGGTGAAGCCGGAAATCGGCATGACGTTCGGCAACGGACTCAGGGCACTTGTCCGTCAGGACCCGGACATCATCATGGTCGGTGAGATTCGCGACACCGAAACGGTATCGCTCGCAATCAACGCCGCCCTTACCGGACACCTCGTGCTCTCGACGTTGCACACGAACTCAGCGGCGGGGGCTATTCCGCGTATGATTGATATGCAGGCCGAGCCGTTTCTTCTGGTGTCGACGATTAAGGTCATCATCGGGCAGCGTCTTGTTCGTACGCTTACGAAAGACAAGGAGCAGTACTTTTTGAGCGAAAAAGAGCTCGATGTGCTTCGCAAAAACGTAAATCTTGACCGCGTGCTCGAATTGCTCAAAACGGAGAATGTGGTGCCGGCGAATGCTACATGGGACAAGGTTCCGTTCTTCAAACCAAAAGAGGGCGCGGGGGAAGACGGTTACAAGGGGCGTATTGGCATTCACGAAGTTATGAAACTTTCATCGGCAACGCGCGACCTCATCATGCAGAACGCACCCGCAGACAAAATTGAAGAACAGGCGAAAAGCGAAGGCATGGTGACCATGATTGAGGACGGTGTGTTCAAAGCGGTGCAGGGCACGACAACACTCGAAGAAGTGTTGCGCGTGGTAACTGAATAAGAATGAAATTCGCATACAAATCAGTTGCAGACGGCGGTGAAGTGCGTGAAGGAATCGCGGAAGCGGCGGATTCTTTTGCGCTTGCAAAGGACCTCAAAGCAAAAGGGGAGACCCTGGTGACGGCCTCGCCGGCAGAGAAGAAAGGCTTCAAAGGCATCAACATTTCCTTTGGCGGGGTGAAGCTTGCCGATAAAATCGCGTTTTCGAAAAACCTCGCCGCGATGATTGATGCCGGTCTGACGCTTTCGCGCGGATTGTCGGTCATCGAGCGGCAGACAAAAAATAAAAAATTCCAGGACGCCCTGCGGGCGATTTCTTCCGATGTTGAAAAAGGGTCGCAGCTTTCAACGGCAGCGGAGCATTTTCCGAAGATTTTCTCCAAACTGTTCGTGTCCATGGTGCGTGCCGGTGAGGAGTCCGGAAAGCTCGGCCAGTCACTTCGTATTGTCGCCGATCAGATGGAGCGTTCATATAACTTACAGCGGAAAATACGCGGCGCCATGATGTATCCGGGTATTATTCTCTCGGTTATGATCATCATCGGTATTCTCATGCTTATGTTTGTCGTGCCGACGTTGACGTCGACATTTGCGGATTTTGCCGTTGATCTGCCGTGGAGCACCCAGCTTGTCATTTCTGTCTCTGATGCGTTTCGCAACAACCCCATACTTATTTTCGGCGGCCTCGCTCTCGTCATCGCCGGACTTATTACCGCAGGAAGGACACCCAAAGGAAAGCGTTTGTTTGAGTTTGCGCTTATGCACACGCCGATTATTCAAGGACTGGTGCAGCAGACCAACGCGGCGCGTATGGCGCGCACCTTCTCGTCGCTTCTCTCGTCCGGTGTTGAGGTGGTGTCGGCGCTTGGTATCACAAAAGATGTCGTGCAGAACTCGTACTATAAAGACGTGCTCGCGGAATCAGAGTCAGGTATTCAAAAAGGAGAGCAGCTTTCTGCTATTTTTGCGCGGTATGAAAAACTCTACCCGCCTATGGTGGGGGAAATGATTTCAGTCGGTGAAGAAACCGGAAAATTGCCGGGCATGTTGCTGCAGATTGCGGAATTTTACGAAGGCGAGGTTGACCAAAAAACGAAAGATATGTCGACAATCATTGAACCGTTTCTCATGGTCATTATCGGAAGTGCCGTCGGCTTCTTTGCAATTTCAATGATTTCTCCCATCTACTCGCTCTCGGGGAGTATCTAAAGGTTTCAACGCACGACGTGAAAAGAAACATATACACAAACAACTCCGGCTTAACGCTCATCGAAACGCTTATTGCGTCAGCCGTGTTTCTTTTGGTTGCTGTCGCGCTGTACCAGACCTACACGGGATTGTTTCGTGTTGTATCCGCCTCACGCGTCGTGCTTTCCGCGTCGTCGCTTGCGACTGAACTTTTTGAAATCGCGCGCAACATGCCCTACGAAGACGTCGGTGTTTCAGGCAGTATCCCGAACGGATTGATTCCGCACGTAGAGGTTCTTGTGCGTGACGGAGACACGTTTACTGCAACAACAACAGTCCGCAACGTTGATGATCCGTATGACGGTACGATTGGAGGAAGCCCCAACGATCTTTCTCCCGCGGACTCAAAACTTGTCCAAGTCGAAATCGGCTGCGCAACATGCAGGAACTTCTCTCCGCTTGTCTTTACGACGCGTATTGGGCCGAAAAATCTTGAAACCGCCTCAAATAACGGCGCACTTTTTATCCGCGTTTTTGATGCAAACGGTCTGCCCGTGCAAGGTGCGGCGGTACACGTGGAAAATAACACGGTTTCTCCCGCCATCGTGATTGATGACGTGACCAATGCGGACGGTCTGCTGCAGCTTGTCGATGTTCCGCCCGCGATTGAAGCGTATGAAATCAGCGTTGCAAAGAGCGGCTACTCGAC
>CAZSMD010000012.1:12905-19359 GCA_964608145.1 uncultured Candidatus Saccharibacteria bacterium
CAGACGACAGGGCGCGGTTTTTTGAATCAGACCGACTGGTCGGGCGGCACAGGACAACTTTTATCAACGGATGAAACCGCCTACTATGCAGACGACGGAAGGATTTCAACGAATAGTCCCGAAGGAACTCTCGTCTTAAGCCAGTCTCTCGGTCTCTACGAAAGTGCGGGAACGCTTGAATCTTCCGCATTTGATACGGGCTCACCGAGCAACTTCTATCAAATCAATTGGGAGCCGACTAATCAGCCCGTGGAAACGGGTCCGGACAGCGTTCGGTTTCAGGTTGCAACGGCCGACGAAGCAACGACGACGACGGTCTGGAATTTTCTTGGTCCCGACGGGACAGGAGGCACGTACTATACGCTCGCAGATCAGAACATCGCGAGCATACACAACGGGCACAGGTACTTTCGCTATAAAGTATTTTTGTCGACGGCCGATCAGAGTGTCACGCCGACTGTTTCTGACATCTCATTCGGTTTTACCTCAAACTGTGTGCCGCCTGGTCAGGTTTTGTTCAACAGCGTCGGGTTGGGAACGCATACGATTACGGTAACAAAATCCGGATATCAGCCGTATACGAGCGAACCCTTCGGAATCACGGGTGATTTTACCGCGCACGACGTAGCACTTGTTCCGAGCGAATAATATGATGCTGCACGCACAAAAAGGTCTGACTATTGTTGAGGTGGCGGTGACGACGCTTCTGATTTCACTCATCGGCGTCGGGCTTTGGACGGCGTTCAGGGATAACCTCACGCTTTCGCGGCGCACGCACGCGAGCCTTGTTGCCCAGCAGGACCTGCAGATACTCGGACGGCGGTTTGCTGCAGAGACGCGGGCTGCAGGTCCCTCCGAGACCGGTGCGTTTGCGATTGCCGTTGCTTCTTCGTCCGAGTTTTCTTTTTATACTGATGCGGACAACGACGGATTAAACGAACGCATCCGCTATTTTGTGAGCGGAACGGAATTAAAAAAAGGAACGCTAGTGCCTTCCGGAAATCCGCCGGCGTATGTCGCCGGGACGGAGACAGTGCGCACGGTTGTGCGCGACGTTCTTGCGACGTCAACGCCGGTGTTTCAGTACTATGATACGTTTTATGCCGGTACTTCAACGGCGCTTGCGGTTCCGGTTGACGTCGCGCTTATACGGCTTGTAAAAATTTTTCTTGTTGTTGATGCCGACACGAAGGCGCCTCCGGACGCTGTCATCTCGACAACGCAAGCGTCATTCCGTACGCTTAAGGATAACCTCTAACGTATGCAGCACACACGCCAAGGATATATACTCTTTTCAATCTTGCTTTTTGCCGCATCGGCGACCCTGGTACTCACCGGTTTTGTCGGATGGGCGGGAGTTAACCTGCGTGCGCTCCGGGGATCTGCCGACCGCGAGCTTGCCTTCCATATTGCTGAGGCCGGGATTGACTATTATCGCTGGCATCTTGCTCACGCGCCGACTGATTATCAGGACGGCACCGGACAGCCGGGCCCCTATGTTCACGAGTTTGAAAATGCTGCGGGGGAGCACATCGGCACATTTACGCTCACTATTACACCACCTCCGACAGGGTCAACCGTCGTGACTATTCGTTCGACGGGGGAGGTGGACACGGCGCCGGGAGTACGGCGAACCATAGAGGTACGTCTCGCTATACCGTCGCTCGCGGAATTTGCCGTTGTTTCAGCTGCGAGCCTGCGCTTTGGCGAGGGGACGGAGGTGTTTGGCCCCATCCACTCAAACGGCGGAGTTCACTTTGACGGGTTGGCACACAACATCGTCACGAGTGCAAAAGATGAGTACAAAGATCCCGATCACAGCGGTAACGATGAATTCGGCGTCCACACACACGTGAGCCCTGTTGATCCGATGCCCCCGGCAGCTGTTCCTAACCGCACGGATGTGTTTGAAGCGGGGCGGCTCTTTCCGGTTCCGGCAGTTGATTTTGCGGGATTAACGAGCGACCTTGCGTCCATAAAAGAGGATGCACAAAGCGGCGGGTATTATTTTCCGGCTTCGGGCGGGCTGGGCTACCACGTTGTCTTGAAAACAAATGATTCCTTCGACCTGTATCGCGTGAATACATTAGTGCCGGTGCCGAACGGATGTACAAACGTGGTCGGACAGCAGGGGTGGGGCTCGTGGAGTATTGCGGGAACAGGGCAATCGCTCCTCGGCACGTATACTTTTCCGGACAATGAACTTGTGTTTTTTGAAGATCACGTGTGGGTTGACGGCAAGATTGACGGCGCGCGCATTACGATAGCCGCCGGACGTTTTCCTGATAATCCCGCACAGCGGAGATCAATAACTATTAACAAAGATTTGTTGTATACAAACTACGACGGCTCCGATCTCGTCGGCCTCATTGCGCAGGACAACATCAACGTCGGTATGGTGAGCGAAGACGATTTACGCATCGATGCTGCGCTTGTTGCCCAAAACGGAAGAATCGGAAGAAACTACTACCGTGCACCTTCAGGCGGAAGCCAGCGGTGCTCGCCGTACCACATCCGCGACACTATTACGCTCTACGGGTCGCTCGCAACGTATGACCGGTACGGATTCGCATACACGGACGGCACGGGATATCAAAACCGCAACATCATCTACGACGGTAATCTGCTGTACGCACCGCCGCCCTCGTTCCCGCTTACCTCTGATCAGTACACAACGATTTCGTGGGAAGAAATAGAAGAATAAGGCCGTATTCCGGCCATGCTACAATGAACGTATGGCTCGAAAACTCTTAGTGCTCAACTGGAAAATGAATCCGGAGACGCTTCGGGAGGCGCAAGCGCTTTTTCTCGGCGCACGACGGGCCCTTCGCGGAACGAGCTCGGTGGGTCTTGTCGTCTGTCCGCCAACGGTTTTTCTTTCATCGCTCGGTAAAGGACGTGACGGTGACGTTGTGCTCGGTGCTCAGGATGTATTCTGGGAAATAGAAGGCGCTCACACAGGGAGTATTTCTCCGTACATGCTGCGTGATGTCGGCGTTCGCTCGGTAATTGTCGGGCACTCAGAACGGCGGGCGCTTGGTGAATCAGATGCCACGGTGTCGCGAAAAGTCCGTGCGACCCTCGCAGCAAAGCTTATTCCGATTGTCTGTGTCGGCGAACATGTACGCGATGAGAAAGGCGACTATCTTGGTTTTCTCGCGCACCAAATCACGGAATCTCTGAAGGGTGTCGGAAGAACGAATGCAAAAAACATCATCATTGCGTACGAACCGCTCTGGGCAATCGGTAAGACGTATCAGGCAGCCGTTGATCCGCACAGCTTGCACGAAATCACGCTTTTTATACGAAAAATTCTCGCTAAGTCATTTGGCAGAAGTGCTGCGATGCAAGTAAAAATTTTGTACGGAGGTTCTGTCGAGCCGGAAAACGCCGAACCGCTCCTTCATGGCACGGGCGTCGCCGGTTTTCTCGTAGGGCACGCAAGTCTCGACATGCAAAAACTGAAAGCCATTATTCGTTCTATTGCATAGTATGCTTCTCCCTGTTACCGATGCCCCTGCACTTCTTGGAAAACGCGTGATTCTGCGCGCAAGTCTTAACGTTCCGATTCGAGACGGGCGGGTTGTCGACAGTACCCGCATTACCGAGACTCTTCCGACAATCCATCACCTGCGCGAACGGGGTGCGAAAATTATTGTCATAAGCCATCTGTCGGGGACAGCGGACGCATCATTGCGCCCGGTTCGTGACGTATTGAGCGCTTTGGTTCCACTTGCGTTTGTAGAGGACATTTTTTCTGAGGACGGCAAGAAGGCGCTCTCAGAAATGAAACAGGGCGATGTGGTGCTTGCTGAAAATATTCGGCGCTATCCCGGTGAGGAGGCAAACGACGGCGCATTTGCGGAGCAGCTTGCCCTCCTGGGTGACTTTTTTGTGAACGATGATTTTACGGTTGCCCACCGGACGCATGCATCTATCACGATTCTTCCGCGGCTTCTGCCGAGTTTTATGGGGCTCCGTTTTGCCGAGGAGTTTGCAGAATTGTCACGTGCGTTCAATCCCGAACATCCGGCGGTGCTTATTCTGGGAGGCGCAAAACCTGAGACAAAGCTTCCCATCGCAAAACTCTTTTTAGAAAAAATGGACGCCATCATTATCGGTGGTATCGGCGCAAATACGCTCTTTCAGGCAAAGGGATATGAAGTCGGCAGTTCAATTGTTGCGGAAAGTATTGTGCCGGAGACAGAAGCGTTGCTCAAGAATGAAACCGTCGTGCTGCCCTCTGATGTACGCGTTGTCTCAGAAAATGAAACAGAGACGCATGTGAAAGCGCCCAATCGTGTGGGCGTCGGGGAATCCATCGTTGACGCGGGGCCGCAAACGATTGCAATGCTCGCGCGCATTGTCGGAAGTGCAAAATTTATTCTTTGGAACGGCCCGTTCGGTGATTATGAGCTCGGGTATACAGAATCAACGTTTGCGCTTGCACAAATGCTCACCGAGTCGCATGCACATACGATTATCGGCGGCGGCGATACCGTTGCGTCAATTGCGAGCATGGGGCTCAATAGTAAGTTTTCTTTTGTTTCGACCGCCGGCGGAGCGATGATAGATTTTCTTGCAAAGGGGACGCTGCCTGGTATAGAGGCTCTTAAAGATTGACGCATAACGCACGGGGGGTGGTACGCTCGTCCCAGAGTTGTGAAATTGACGGCAGTCGAACCGCGCTAAAGGCGCAAGGGGGACAGGATGTCGGATGAGAACAGGGGCATTCCGCTCGTAAGTCACCGTCTGTTCGATGACACCTTTGTGGTCCACGAAGCAAGTAGTCGCTCAGTTGTGCTGAGCCGGAAGGATGCAAGCGAGGTGGTTCGGCAGCTTGGCGAGATGCTGAGTCGGGATCCTTCTCCCACAAAGGCAGGGCAGGGCGGAGTAGCCGTAGTGTCGTCTCCGTACGACGATCAGAATCTTGCCTAACCAAAAAGGCCCCGTCCGACAGCATGTCGGACGGGGCCGGTTTGTTTTAGAACGAGTTCCGTAGTTTTTCGCCCTCTTCTTTTAACGCTTTGTCATTCGGATATTTTTTCTGAGGCCAGTGTGTGAGTCCGTCGTCGGCATACCGCGGGATAACGTGTATGTGTGCGTGAAATATCAGTTGCCCGGCCGCTGCTCCGTTGTTTGATATGGTGTTTACTCCCTCTGCGCCGCTTTTTTTGAGCGCCTTTGCGACCTTCTGGGTCGCTGTGTACACGTGGCCGAGAGTCTCTTTGGGCATGTCAAAGATACTTTCAAAATGTGTTTTTGGAAGTACGAGTGCATGACCAAAATTATTCGGATTGATGTCCAAAAAGGCGCATGTGTGCTCGTCCTCGTATATCTTTTCCGCCGGAATCTCGCCGGCGATAATTTTGCAAAAAATACAATCAGTCATACAGGCACATTGTATAACGTGATACCATACTACGCACTATGGGGTACCGTGTACAAGAAAAAACGGGGACGCTGGGAACGGGGTTTTCGCCGCTTCTTGAAACGCTGCTACTCAACCGCGGTTTTGGCACGAAGGAGGACGCAGAAGTATTTCTTGCCCCCGATTACGAGCGCGATCTCTACGATCCGTTTTTACTCTCCGGCATGCGGGAGGCGGTCTCCCGAGTACAAGAGGCAATCGCACAGGGGGAGCATATTGCGCTTTTCAGCGATTTCGATGCCGACGGTATTCCGGCGGCGGTTGTCATGCACGATACGTTCAAAAAACTCGGACACGAGCATTTTTCTGTCACGATTCCGCATCGAAATACGGAAGGGTTCGGATTAAACGAGGATGCCGTAACGAAGTTCATCGATGACGGGGTCGCGCTTGTCGTGACGCTCGACTGCGGGATGGGCGATGCCGTTCATGTGAAGCGGTTGAGCGAAGCGGGTATCGATGTGATTGTGACTGATCACCACCTCCCTAATCACGAAGTTCCCGAGGCGTATGCGATTGTGAACCCGAATCAGGAAGGCGACGCGTACCCCAACAAAAATCTCTGCGGTGCCGGTGTCGCATACAAATTGGCACAGGCGCTGTTCAAAGAATCAAAAACAGATGTGCCGGAAGGATGGGAGAAGTGGCTGCTTGATGTTGTGGCGATTGCGACACTTTCCGACATGGTTGCCCTCACGGGTGAAAACCGTGCCCTCGCACACTACGGTCTTATGGTGCTTCGTAAGTCTCGCCGCGTCGGTCTCCGGGTGCTTCTCTCACACCTTCGCATCAAGCAGCATAACCTTACCGAAGATGACGTTGTGTTCATGGTAACACCTCGTATTAACGCCGCGTCGCGCATGGATGAGCCCGAACTCGCGTTCCGTCTTCTCTCAACGGAAGATGACAAGGAGGCGGAAGATCTCGTGCGGCATTTGGACAAAATCAACAACGAACGGAAGGGCGTGGTCGCGCACATGACGAAAGAAATCAGAGAAAGACTCGGCGAAGAGACGACAGCGA
>CAZSMD010000013.1:0-17051 GCA_964608145.1 uncultured Candidatus Saccharibacteria bacterium
CACCCGTTCTCATTCCGAACACGGAAGTTAAGCGCCGTAGTGCCGATGGTAGTCCTCACGGGCGAGAGTAGGTAGCCGCCAGCACAGAGCATTTAGCGCGTATTCGGTTATGAAAAAACCCCGCAAGGGGCTTTTTTCTTTTCTCTTTGCTATCATGGAGTAACTATGACGTGGGCATCGCGGAGACAATTTTTGTATCTTCTTGGTTTTGCGGCGCTTCTTGTGCTTTTTGTCGGTCTTCCTGCATTTTTCTTTTTCTACAATCCGCCGTCATGTGAAGACGGCATCCAGAACGGACTTGAAGAAGGCGTTGACTGCGGCGGCGGCTGCCCGGTTGTGTGCAGCTTCAAGGTTGCTGACCCGCTTGTTCACTGGAGCAGGCTTTTCCAAATTGCCCCGGGACTCTATACGGTTGTCGCGCTTGTTGAGAACACTAACATTTCCTTTGAAACTGAAAATCTGGCGTACACGTTCAGGTTACGCGACTCGGACAATCTTCTCGTATACGAACGAAAAGGCGTCATGGTGCTTCCACCGCGCACGACAGTTCCTGTTTTTGAGACGGGCATACAAACAGGTGTCCGCGTTCCCGCGCGTGTTGACTTCGAATTTTTGAAAGTGCCGGTCTGGGAAGAGGGGAGCGAATGGAAAAGCGGCGTTTCGGTTGTGTCGCGCGAGCTCACAGACACGGAAACGCAGCCACGTCTTTCCGTTGTGGTCCGCAATACAACGCTTGAGACAATCACCAATCTTCCGTTTGTCGCAGTACTCTTTGACGTCGAGGGAAACGCACTTCATGCATCGCGGACGGTTGTCACCTCTATCCCGGGCGGCGAAGACCGGACACTCGTGTTTACCTGGCCGCAGTCGTTCGGGAAAACCGTCTCTCGCATCGAAGTGACACCTGTTCCGACGGAGCTCCCGTAAGTCTATGCGCGAAGCGATGCAACAGCACATCGACTGGTTCCTTCTCGGCGCTGCACTTCTGCTTGTCGGCGCGGGACTGGTGACGATGAATTCATTCGTCGAACCGAATGTCTTCTTTGAGCAGCAGCTCATCTGGATGACGCTTGCACTTGTCGTGTTTTTTGGGGCAAGCGCCGTTGACTGGCGTTTTCTGCGCACAACGCGTGTTGTGGTGACGCTGTTCGTTGTTTCGTGCGCGGCATTGGCGCTTCTTTTTATTCTCGGCACGGTGACCAAGGGAGCTATCAGCCGTTTTGACTTCGGATGGTTTTTTCTTCAGCCGTCTGACCCGGCGAAGCTTGTGCTTGTTATTCTTCTCGCGAAGTATTTTTCACGGCGTCATATAGAAATTGCGAACTTCCGGCACATCATCGTGTCGGGCGTGTACGCATTCATTTTTTTTATCCTTCTTTTTCTGCAGCCGGATTTCGGCGGCGCCATCATTGTTTTTGCAATTTGGCTCGGCATGGTTCTGGTGTCCGGCATTTCAAAAAAGCACCTTCTTGCGGTCGGCGTGGTCGGACTCATTGCATTCTCGGTGCTGTGGGGTTTCGTGTTTCAGGAATACCAAAAAGACCGCATTAAGACGTTCGTCAATCCGCTTTCGGACATTCAAGGCGCCGGCTACAACGCGTACCAGTCAACCGTGACCGTCGGGTCGGGGCAGCTTCTCGGGAAAGGAGTAGGTTTCGGCACACAGTCGCGTCTGCAGTTCTTGCCCGAATATGAAACTGATTTTATTTTTGCGGCATTTGCCGAGGAGTGGGGGCTTATCGGCGTCATATTACTGACCGGCTGCTTCGGTATTCTGGTGTGGAGAATTCTCGAAGAAGCGATACACGGTGCGACAAATTTTGAAACGCTGTTTGCCGTCGGACTTGCACTTATGCTTGTGGCTCCGTGGATTGTGCATGTCGGTATGAACGTCGGTGTCCTGCCAATTACCGGAACGGTGCTGCCGTTTGTTTCGTACGGCGGCAGCCACCTCATCATTGAATTTTTAGGTCTCGGGATTCTCTCAGGTATGCGCCGGTATCGGCGTGCTGCGCACCCTGAAGTCCTCGGAGGGGAGGTTGTTATGTAGGTGTATCGACGCCCCGCTGCTCGAGAGAGCGGCGGGGCGTTGCGGTGAGATGCTACTCACCGAATATGTTCGAAGATCTGGAGTCGTGCCGGCGGAGATGCTCGCCGAAACACTCCCGGACAATCGAGGCGCCGCAGTGCGGGCAACGTTCGGTTGCCGGCCGAAAGGCTCCGCCGACGTTCTGTATCGTCGGTTTTTTCGGCGCCGTGCTGTTTCTGCGGGCCCCTTTCTCTCTGCGCTTCGCCTGTTCCTCCGCGGTTTCCGGTCCAAGAAGCGCTTCGAGTGCGGTCATGCTGATGCCGATACCGGTCATAGGCTCCCTTCCGGGAAATTCGCGTGAACGGGAATCGTTCCCGCGTCCTCAAGATCGTTTCTTTCTTTCCGCATCATAACGCGTATTTGGTGCGGGTCAATCAAAAGAAAAAGCTCTCGCGCACGAGGCGCGGAGCTTTCAGGAAAAGAGCGGATTTCCGAAGACGGCTGCGTCGGGATGGTCGGCAATCTCGTCATCGTCGCTGATGTCGTCATGCAATCCGACGACGAGGCCGACGGCGCGACATTCGGCGGTGTGCTGCTGTATCTCTTCTTCGGAGACAATCTCCTGGCAGTAGATGCAGCGCCGCTTTCTCTGTGCGTCGCTCATGGCGGCCTCAGTGGGGAAGCGCGGACTTGAAGAAGTCGCGGATGATTCCGCTCTGCTTCTCTTCCGCAACGCGCTGCCGCAAACTCTTCGGCGTGCGCACTCCCTTCTTGGGAACGGTGCGTGCTGGCGACCAACAGGGAATGCAGGTGCAATCCTTGGGGTGACTGTTCATAGACACCTCCTTTCTGACCTTAATTTACGCCCTTAAAAAGGTATTGTCAATTCTCAAACTTTCCGACGACGTATTCCATCTCAGTCTGCCAATCGCGATTTCCCGTGCCGCAATTCCATCCCGGAGAAAGCGGATGAGGACCGCTGCTGTTTTCCATGTCGGCAACGCCAAGAACATAAAATCCTCCGTTCTCAACAGGACACCCTTCGTCTCCTGCGGCGTAGTGTGCATAGCGGAGGTTGCTTCCGAGTGCCACTCCGAGCGGATCCTGTACGTGTGCTGAAAGGAAACCCTCGTTCACGAGCGGCGCAAGGAACAGACCGTCCTCGGCCGTGTCCCAGCCGCCCTGGTCGTCTTCTCCGTTGGGGTACGAGGAGTGTTCGTTGTAGTAGAGTTCAAGTGCCGTCTGCATTTCCCGCAGCGAACTTAAGCGCTGCGTGTCGCGCGCTCCTTTTCGTGCGGTATTTGTCGCGGCAAACACGACACTCGAAAGAAGTGCAATGATGGCGATGCTCACCATGAGTTCAATAAGCGTAAAACCTCGGGTGTGGGATGTGTACATAGGTATAGTTAGGGGCGGGTATGTGCGGGAACAAAATGTTTCATCGGATCTATGGGCTCCACGACGACAGCTCGCTGTAACATAAAAAATGCGAGAATAAAAAAGACGCCGGTTACCACGAGCAAAAGTATGCTTGCCTGCGAAACTGTCTCCACAATATGTTTTTCGATGAGCCAGCCGACCAAACCGCGCCGCATTTGCGGACGGGGGACAGCCTTCGGTTCTTCAAACGTGACGACGCTCATGAGGAAAATGGTAGCGTCTTTTCATGCTGCTGTCGAACCCGGCGAGGACGGATGAGGTCACGATAGAGCCGTTCGGTCGCCTCCACCATGAGAGGAAGCGTAAAAAGCCGGCGGACGCGCTCGAAGAGCGCTTTTCCGAATACCTCCCGTTCCGCCGCGTCTTCAACACAGAGGCGAATCGCGCCGGCAATTTCCGTGCTGTTTTTTGACCGGACGAGTATTCCCGAACGCATATCCTCGATGATTTCCGGAATGCCGCCGACTGCTGTTGCGACGACGGGGACTCCTGCGACACCCGCTTCAAGGATAGTGTAGGGAAGACCTTCTTTTGTTGACGGCAGCAGGAAGATATCAAATGCGGGGATAAGCGCCGCAGCATCGGCAATAGTGCCGGTGAGCAACACCGTATCGCGCAGCCCCTTCATTTTAAGCAGTGTTTCTATGTTGTGACGCTCCTCTCCCTCGCCGATGATGACATAGGACACAAAGACGTTGTCCTGACGCAGCTCTTCAATGGCCCGGATTGCGTGAAGGAGACCTTTGTTGCGGTGGAGTTCTGCGATAGTGCCGACCCAGATGCGGTGTGCCGGCTCATGTCCAATTGTTTTTGTGATACTTGCGCGGCTCTCATCGCGGGTCAGGAGCGGACGTTCGGTATCAATACCGTTCCAGATGTGGTGTATTTTAGAGCCCACAAACGGCATCCAGGAAGCGCGTCTCCGGTCGTCCTCCGAAACAACGATGGTCGCGTGCGAGAGGAGGACAGTCAGGTACGAAAAGAAACGGATGAGCAGCTGTTCCGGCAGCGGTCGGTCTTCCTTGAAGGCCCAGCCGTGTGCAGTAAAGATACTCCGTGCGGACGTGTTGTGTATGAGATTGTGTATGCGCACGGCGAGCGCGCCCAGACCGCCTGCTTTGGAACTGTTGACGTGCACGATGTCCGGCATTTCTGTGCGGAGTATGTCGAGCAGTTCGCGAAGCACGTGGAATTCTTTCGTCAGATGCACATCACGCTCAAACGACGGCACGGCATGTGTTGCAATGCCTGCCTCGCGCAGTTTTTTGATAAGCAATCCTTCGCCGCCTGCAGCAACAGCAACATGACATGTCTCCCGCAGCGCGTGGGCGAGGTCGTACACGTATCGCTGGCTTCCTCCCCAGTTTGATTTTGTGATGACGTAGAGGATTTTCTTCTTTTTTGCACCAAGTTCGTTTCGGGGGTTGTTTGACATATGGACTTTGAGATTGTCTTTCCGCGGTATATACTCTCTCCACATCAATAGTGCCATGCTTTTTCAAGCCATCAATAGATGGGAGGCCAGTGTTCTGTTTGTAGGGGACGTCATCGTGCTCTACTTTTCCCTGTGGGCAACGCTCGTGCTCCGCACGTTCTCATTTCCCGAAGCTGACCTCTGGCGCGCACACGCACTCCCGTTCACGATTCTTTTTGTCGTGTGGGTCATCGTTTTCTTTATCGCCGGACTTTACGAGAAGCACACAACGATTCTTAAGAAGCGGCTGCCCGATATTATTTTGCGCACGCAGGTTGCAAACAGTCTTCTCGCCATTCTCTTTTTCTATCTCGTGCCGTATTTCGGCATTACACCGAAGACGACGCTCTTCGTGTTTCTCGTCGTCTCTTTTGGTCTGATTGTATTGTGGCGCCGGTATGCATCCGCATTGTTTGCGGTGCGCGAACAGCAGCCGGCGGTGTTAATCGGCAGCGGACAGGAAATGCAGGAGTTGAAGCGCGAAGTAAATGATAACGGACGGTACGGGCTTACCTTTGTGTCGTCGCTCGACCTCGAAAGCGTCGAAGCGCTTGATTTTCAGAAAGAGATTGTTGAGCGCGTGTACAGCGAAGGCATCACAACAATTGTCATCGACACCAAGAATGAGAAAGTCGCGGTCATTTTACCCAATCTGTACAATCTTATTTTCTCGGGCGTGCGGTTTATCGATATGCACAAGGTGTACGAGGATATTTTTGACCGCGTCCCGCTCTCGCTCGTTGAGTACAGCTGGTTTTTGGAAAACATTTCCGCGACACGGAAGTTCTCGTATGAGTTTTTGAAACGTCTCATGGACATTCTTTTGTCGCTTCCGCTTGTGCTTGTTTCACTTGTTGTGGCGCCTTTTGTCTGGCTTCTCATCCGTCTCGATGACGGCGGTCCGCTTTTCATTACACAGGAACGGGTGGGGAAGGACAACAAGCCCATTAGAATCATGAAAGTGCGCACGATGACAGGATCGGATGAGGGCGATGCGGTGCTGAAGAGCACCAACGTGGTGACCCGCGCCGGAAAAATTTTGCGCAAGACGCGCATTGATGAGTTGCCGCAGCTCTGGAATGTGTTTACAGGAGACCTGTCGCTTATCGGTCCGCGCCCCGAATTGCCCGCGATGGTGAAAAAATATGAAGAAGAAGTGCCGTTCTACAACGTTCGTCACTTGATTAAACCGGGGCTCTCGGGCTGGGCGCAGATTTATCACGATAATCATCCGCACCACGGCGCGAACGTCGAAGAGACGAAGGTGAAATTATCGTACGATCTCTTCTACATCAAAAACCGTTCGTTTTTCCTTGATTTGAAAATCGCGCTGCGTACGGTGCAGACGCTTTTGTCGCGGGCGGGAATCTAATAAAAGAAGCTTATAGCTTGTAGGACGTAGCTTGTAGACATGCATGCTGATTGACGGACGAAAAATCGCAGAGGAACTCGTGCGCGACGCGAATAATCGCGTCGCGCGTTGGGGTCGCACGCCGAGGCTTGCTATTTTTGTGCTTGCGCAGGATGCGGCGACAGAACAATTCATCCGCATCAAAAAACGTACCGCAGAGGCCGTCGGCGTTTCGCTCATTGAGCACGCGCTTCCTGAAACAACAACGACGGAGCAGCTCGTACAACGTATTCAAGACGCTGTCGCGGAAAGCGACGGCATTGTCGTACAGCTGCCGCTTCCGCAACATATTGATCTTAAGAAAATCCGCGAGGCACTTCCCGCGTCACACGACGTTGATTGTCTGGGCACGGAGGCGCGCACACGGTTTGAGCGCGGGGATATGACGCTTCTGCCGCCTGTTGTCGCCGCCTGCAAAGAGATTCTCACGCGCGAAGGCATCGATGTTTCCGGAAAAACCGCCGTTGTTGTCGGCAAGGGGCTTCTCGTCGGCGCACCGGCTGCGGTTTGGCTCGCACACTGGGGCGCCCATGTTGCGGCGCTTGACGAGCATGACTCGGCAGAAGCATATACAAAAAAAGCGGACATTATTGTGCTCGGCGCGGGCGTACCGAATCTTTTAAAGCCCGACATGATTGCACGCGATGCCGTCATTCTTGACGCAGGTACATCAGAAAGCGGGGGAAAGGTGGTCGGCGACGCAGACCCGGCTTGTGCGGAAAAGACATCGGTCATGACCCCTGTTCCCGGAGGCGTGGGCCCCGTCGCCGTTGCAATGCTTTTTCACAACCTCCTTTCACTCCATGAACACGCGGAATAAAGAAAAACACGCGCTTGTTACCGGCGGAGCGGGCTTTATCGGCTCGCATCTTGTTGATGCGCTCATTGCACGCGGGTATGGTGTGACGGTTCTCGATAACTTATCGACAGGAAAAAAAGAAAACCTCGCAGGCGTCGCCGACAAGATTACATTTATAGAGGGGAGCATCACGGATAATGCAACGGTAGAAAGAGCGATGCAGGGAGCCACACTCGTATTTCATCAGGCCGCCGTAGCATCTGTGCCGAAGAGTGTGGAAGACCCTGCCGGTACGTATGCGGTAAATGTGCTTGGTACACGGACTGTTTTTACATGTGCCAAAAATGCCGGCGTGCGGCGCGTTGTCTACGCGTCATCCTGTGCGGTGTACGGCAATGCGCCGGAATTACCCAAACATGAGGATATGGAAAAGGCGCCCGCGTCGCCGTATGCGACACACAAATCTGAGTGCGAAGAAGCGGCAGAACTGTTTTATGAAAAAAACGTGTTTGAGGCAATCGGCCTTCGGTATTTTAATGTGTTTGGTCCGCGGCAGGATGCGTCGTCACCGTACTCCGGTGTTATCTCTATTTTTTTGAATCGGCTCTGCACAGGTGACGAAATAACTATTTTTGGTGACGGAAAAACAACTCGTGATTTTATCTACGTATCCGATGTCGTAGATGCAAATATCCGTGCGGGGGAAATAAGAGAAACAGCAAAAAACATTTTTAACGTTGGTACGGGAAAAGAGACGTCCCTCAACACGGTTGTACAGACACTCGGTGCATTGCTCCGTGTTGTCCCGGATGTCGTGTACAAAGCGGAACGGGCGGGGGACGTGAGGAGAAGCGTCGCGGATATCTCCCTTATACAAAAGGAACTGGGGTGGACGTCATCAGTTTCTTTTGAAGCGGGTCTCCAAAATATCGTCCGAGTGTAACCTTTTGGACCTTTCTCTACATACTCATTAAGAGAGCCGCGTATTCCGAGCGGTCTCATAGCTCTTGCAAAAATATACAGTTGTGGTATAATGCTAATCAGAGCAGTACCTGACTACGGGAGAAAAAGAAATGATTAATCTGGAAGACACGCCCTACCAGAAGGAGAGGAACCGCAGGACGGGGGAAGAGATTATTCTCCTTGTTCTCGAACACCTCGAGAAGAAGGAGATGCGGGCGGGAACTCTCGAGAGACTCCGGCAGCTGAAGAGGGAGGAGATGGATCGGCTCCCCGGTGATGTCCCTGACATCATCAGGGCTCTCGAGGAGGGCGGCAAGACGACCGTCCGAGCCTACCTGGTCAGGTAGGTGTGTAAGGAGAGGCGGAACGCGCGCGTGCGCGTTCCGCCCTTTGTTTTTATCCCGATTTATGCTATACCTGTCTTCGTCTATGAAAACAAAAATAGCAGCTGTATGTATTCTCGCGGCCGGCATTGGACTCGGCTTTTTCTTATACACATCAGGCAAAACACAGGAACACTTTGGTTTTAAGCTCGGGCTCGATCTTGCCGGAGGTACGCTTCTGACATACAAAGCGGATGTTTCGGGCGTCGATGCTGCGGACGTCGAGGATGCCATGAATTCGCTCCGCGAGGTCATTGAGCGCCGTGTGAACATTTTTGGTGTCTCGGAACCGTTGGTGCAGGTTGAGCACGCGCGTCTTGCGGAGGGCCGTGAGGAACGTCTCATCGTCGAGCTCCCGGGCGTGACGGATGTTGATGCTGCGGTTGAGCAGCTCGGAAAAACGCCGACACTTGAGTTTAAGCTTGTTGCGAACGAAGATGCGGTTGCATCAGGAGCGACGACGACAATGAAATTTGTGCAGACGGGGCTCACCGGACGGTTCTTGCAAAGCGCGCAATTACAGTTCGGACAAGCATCGCAGGGAAGCGTAGTGCAGGAGCCGATTGTCGGGCTTACCTTCAACGACGAAGGCGCGGCGCTTTTTGGGAAAATTACGCGCGAGCACACAGGTGAAATACTCGCGATTTTCCTGGACGGTGAACCTATCAGTGCACCAATCATTCAGACAGAAATAAAAGACGGCAAAGCGATTATCACCGGACTCGACAGTCCTGAGGAGGCGCGCGACCTCGTGCGAAACCTGAACTTCGGCGCGCTGCCGGTCCCCATCGAGCTTGTCGGTGCCGAATCAATCGGTCCCGTGCTCGGTAATGAAGTGACGGCGGCCGGTGTTGCGGCGGGTATGTGGGGTTTCCTCATCATCGCGCTCTTCATGATTTTCTGGTACCGATTGCCGGGCGTTGTCGCCACAGTCGGACTTGCGCTCTACGCGCTCATCTTGCTTGCGATTTTCAAATATATGCCGGTGACGCTGACGGCGCCGGGTATCGCAGGTTTTATTCTGTCGGTCGGTATGGCGGTTGACGCGAACATTCTCATCTTCGAACGCATGAAAGAAGAAATCCGAAGCGGTCGTGATATGGCGGACTCAATCCATGAAGGATTTGCCCGCGCGTGGCTTTCCATTCGTGACGGCAACCTGACATCAATCTTTGCGGCAGTCATCCTTTTCTACACGACCACGAGTTTGGTGAAAGGGTTTGCGCTGACGCTCATGCTCGGAGTGTTGGTCAGTATGATTACGGCAATCACGCTTACGCGAACGCTGCTTTCGGCGATTGCACCAAAGACGATTACCCCCACCGTCCGCTTTTTGTTCGGTAGCGGGCTCTCAAAATAACCCTCTAACCACCTAGTATGTTTGTCATTAAACACAAATTCGCATTCTTCGCCATCTCCGGCGTGCTTGTGCTTGCGTCCGTCATCGCGCTTTTTGTCTGGAAACTTCAGCCAGGCGTTGATTTTGTCGGGGGTTCTATTGTTGAGGTCCGATATGCTGATGCGCAGCCGACTCCGGAAACTATCACCACCGCACTTACGGACGCGGGATTTGCAATTGCAAATGTGCGCGTGAGCGAGAACACATTCATCGCGCGCATGGAGGAACTTCCCGAAGGATCACGCGACACACTGCTCGCGGCGCTCGCTGTTCCTGACGCGGGGAAGGTCTCCATTGAACGCTTGAGCACAGTCGGTCCGTCAGTCGGAGAAGAACTGCGCCGGAAGACATTCATCGCAATCGGACTCGTGGTGCTCATGATTATTCTCTACATCGCATTCACGTTCCGTAAAGTTTCGAAACCAATTTCATCGTGGGTGTACGGCCTTGTTGCTATCGTGACGCTTCTCCACGACATCATCATCCCCGCCGGCGTTTTCTCAGTACTCGGGCACTTCAACGGGCTTGAGGCCGATACGCTGTTTGTTGTTGCGCTGCTGACCATCCTCGGTATTTCAGTCAATGACACCATTGTTGTGTTTGACCGCATCCGTGAGAACCTCGGACGCAATGCATCGGAGCACACGAAGGAATCATTCGCGGAAACGGTAGGGAAGAGTTTGCAGCAAACCTACGCACGTTCATTCAATACCTCGTTTACCGTCGTGCTTGTGTTGCTCGTTCTCTTTTTCCTCGGCGGTTCAACCATTCACAGCTTTATGCTGACACTCCTTGTCGGACAGATTGCAGGAACATACTCATCAATCTTTATCGCATCACCGCTTTTGGTTGCGATTGGGGAGAGAAAGCTCAAGAATTAGCTTGTAGCTTGTAGGGTGTAGTTTGTAAGGAATCAGCCCGCAGACGTGGGTGACTTGACTTTTTGTACCAAACCGGTATACTATAGACATACGAATCAATGATGGTTCGTATGTTCTTTGGTAAGGAGAAAAAGGTGCACGAAGCTCAAGTGTCACGCAAGCTCCTGAAGGATTACCTTCGTAGCGAGCGCATTCCGCTCGGTGTGAACAAGAACGACCTCAAGCGCAAGATCGTCCAGAAGTGCCGAGACTTGGGGGTCCCGCCAGAGGATCTCGGCAAGTTGCTGCTGCCTCTTGTCGCAGAGCTGGCATCTGAAACGGTGGGCGTGTTTGATGAGGTGTCCAAAGGACAGTAGCCCCACCCTTCTCTAAAGCGGCCAAGGTGTCACCCCGGTGACCTAAAAGGGTAATTGTGTCTCCCCATACAATGGGCTAGACGCAGAACAAGAACCTCTCCTCGCCGCTTCGCGCCCCGATTTCGATCGGGGCGCTTTTTCATACATTGACTTGGGGTGGAGAAAGAGTATACTATTGACACGCCGCCCCGAGGAGGGTGGTTTTTTAGAACCAAAACAACAACCTATATGCGATTCATCCAATATCTCAAAGACACGCAGTCGGAACTGAAGCATGTCAGCTGGCCGACACGCGGACAGGCAATTGCGTTTACTGCGCTCGTCGTGGTTATTTCGCTTGCGACTGCGGCATACCTCGGGGCATTTGACCTCCTCTTCACCCGCGTCTTGGACATGTTTGTCATCTAACACCCTCTTTTTGTATGAAACAAACTACCGGAGCAGAGCGAAATTGGTACGCGATTCACACCTACGCAGGATACGAAGACGCTGTTGCGCGCAATTTGAAGCAGCGCGTTGAGTCATTGGGTATGGAAGACAAGATTTTCGCCGTGGTCGTGCCGACGGAGAAAAAAATCAAAGTGAAGCGCGGCAAGCGCGTTGAGGAAGAAGAGAAGATATACCCGGGCTATGTGCTCGTGGACATGATTGTCACGGACGACTCATGGTATGTCGTGCGCAACACACCGCGTGTTACGGGATTTGTCGGTTCAGGCGTACAGCCGGTGCCGCTTCGCCAGGACGAAATTGACGAGCTTTTCGGACGCATGAAGGCGGATATGCCGATGCACACTATCGACTTCGAGATTGAGGATCGCGTTACTATTGTCGACGGTCCGTTTAAAGAATTTGAGGGACGCGTTTCCGAGGTTGACCGCCAGCGCGGAAAGGTGAAGGTGCTGGTGTCCATGTTCGGGCGTGAGACTCCCGTTGAACTCGACTTCCTTCAGATTCGCAAGATCTAAACGGGCTTGAAAAGAAGCCAAAAGTAGGGTACTATTTCCGACGTTACGCTTTCGGTTTACAACCCGGTTTCAAGCTTCACGATTCCGGATACATTCATTCGTATGGCAAAAAAAATTGCAAAAACATTGAAACTCCAGGTCATGGGAGGCACCGCAACTCCGGCGCCGCCTTTGGGCCCCGTGCTCGGTCAGGCAGGAGTCAACATCGGCGACTTCGTCACAAAGTTTAACGCAGCAACTGCGGAGATGCGCGGCGAGAAAGTTTCCGTCGTGCTCACCGTCTACGAGGACCGTTCATATGACTTTATCCTCAAGAGTCCGCCTGCGTCGAGCTTGCTCACACGCGCAGCGGGTGTTGAAAAGGGTTCAGGAAATCCTTTGAAGATTGTTGGCAAAGTCACGAAGCAGCAGGTGCGGGAAATTGCTGAACGCAAGATGCCGGATCTCAACGCGCACGACATTGAAGCGGCGATAAAAATTGTTGAGGGTACTGCCCGCTCAATGGGCATCGACGTGAAGTAATTCACGTCGATGGACCTTTTGAGAGAGTTTGTGAGCATCGCGAAACAAACTATCCAAAAGGTGTACTGCTCCTGTAAGGAGTCGACGTGAAATAATGAAATAAGAAACAGCCGCCGGGGAAGCCCGGCGGCCGTTTTTGTTAAAGAGCAAAATGTTTCCTGACAATTGAAAGCAAGTGTTCCCATGACGTGTAGCGTCTGAAGGCGGCGCCGTGAATGTTGATGCCTTCAGGAAAAGACGAAATGACGCGCTTCTCATGGGCCACCATGAGTACTGGTTTGCCCCACGTGAGGGCCATGGCTGTTTCAAACCCGCTCCCGAACGATGGCTCGTCGCAGATGACAAGCACAACGTCCGCTCGGTTGACTTGCTGCATGTCCCACATGAAGATGTCCGTGTGACTCGGCCTCGGGTCAGTGTTGAGGTCGATGAATCGGAGAATCTCGATGGGGAGTTCTCTTTCGAGGCGCTCCCTGAACTCCATCACGTTTTCGACGAACTCGTGCGGTGCGTTCCGTAGTGCACAGGCGAGGTACATCCTCTGTTTTTTCACGCGTATCTCCTTTCGTTCCGGAGTCATTATACGCAGATGCCTTGGCGAGGCAATACAAAAGGAAAAGACCCGCGCCGGGGTGCGGGTCGGAAACCAAGAAGTTACACCTTCTCGTTCGGAGTGGTGTACTGAGGGAGTCCGTTCACCATCTCCATCTTGAAATCGCTGAAGAGATTCGGATACCGTGCGAAGGCGATTTCGGCGACCTTGCCGAAAACGAGACGAATCTCTTCTTCAGCACTCTCATGCGTCCGCATCTGGATGACCCAGCGCAACGCGCGAATGTTCGCCGACCAACCGATGGTTGTCGCAAGTCCGATGGGAGCAATACGGCGCATTGCTGAAGTGACGATTTTCTTCGTCACAAACGGCACGTCCGAATCGTCCAGTCTGAAGAGATCCGCGAGCCGGATTTGAAGACCCTCGAGGTGTTCGAAGGTTTCCGCGAAAATCTCCACCGCCTCGGGACTTTCCTTGATGACAGTGGGGAGCCACTGTCCAAGGTCATCGAGACGGACGAATCGCAGCGATTCCTGGGACATTGCCACGCCTGCACGATGGCGAACGAGTTCGTGCGTGAAAACACGCGAGACGTCGGCGAAAATGAAATTGACGACGGGGTGTTCCGTCACTGAACCGTGACGAGTGCGAAGAATATTCGCAAGATACTCGTCGTTTCGCTCCCGAATCTTCGTGACGTTGGGGTTGAGACCGGGTTCGAAGCTGCGGTAGCAGAGACGCCCCATGACCTCGATGATTTTTTCGGTGTCACTGGGGGCATCTGACTTCCAATTGGGGGCCCCGAGGTGGTTCAGGTAGGCCTGGAGGCCCTCCTCGACGATTCTGGTTTCTCCGACGAGAAACACCTTCGGTTCAGCGCTGTGCATATGACAATGCTCCTTTTCCTGTAAAGGTTCGGGTCTGCCGGCATGGTACGTGGGCGGCGGGGGAGCGTCAATCTTTACCCGCGGGGTGCCTCGTGCTACAACGTCCCAAGACTACGTACAAGGCGAGGAGGAGCTGATGGCAAGCAGGGGCAAGTTTTTTGTCGTAACGGGCGGTGAAGGGACAGGAAAGACAACCTGCATCGGTCTGCTTCAGGAAATCCTTCCTCCGGACAGGTTCTGTTTTACACGAGAACCCGGCGGAAGTGATTTCGGAGAAACAGCGCGCGGCATATTCAAGAAGCAGTACGGCGTGAAGCCGGACGAGTTCGAGAACATGCTCATCATAGAGGCGGCGCGAAGTCATCATGTCCGCTCAGTCGTTCTTCCGATGCTCGAGAAGGGCATGCACGTTGTCTGCGACCGTTTTGACGAGTCAACGTGGGGGTACCAATGCCGCGGCGGCGGTGTCTACGGAGAAAAACTTCGTCAGCTATTCTATGAACTCAATGCTACGGCATGTCACGGGATACGTCCTGACTGCTACATTGTGCTCGATGTTCCCGTTGCGACAGCGATGAAACGTATTGCGGCGGGGAGAGGTCTCGCGTATGACCCGTATGACAACGAGTCACCTGAGACGCATCAAGGTATCGTTGATGGAATCAAATACTTCGTTGCATTCAAGTCACACCGAATTGTCGATGGCTTAAAACCGCCCGAAGCAGTCGCGCAAGAAGTTGCCGACACCATTCGTTCGTTCACGGGCCCTCTCTGAGGGCCCGTTGTTTTTAGTGATACAATGACGACATGATTGAAGAGACTATCAAACAGGCGGTAGAAAAGGCGCTCAAAAACCTGGGGTTTGAGGCGGTTTCCGTGCATCTCGAACACCCGGGGGAAATCTCGCATGGCGACTATGCGACAAATGTGGCTCTCGTGCTTGCAAAGCAAGCGGGGAAGAATCCGCGTGAAGTTGCCGAAGCCGTTGTTGCGGAACTTTCAAAAGAACTCCCCGACGGCGTAACACGCATAGATATCGCAGGACCCGGTTTCATTAACTTCCATCTCGCCCGTGATTTTTTCGCGCAGTCAGTGAAGGCAATCGTCGAAGGGGATTCGTTCGGGAAGAATAATGTCCTTGCCGGAACAACAGTTATGGTTGAGTACACGCAGCCGAACCCGTTTAAGCCGTTCCATATCGGGCACCTTATGAGCAACACTATCGGCGAGGCGCTCACACGCGTGCTTGAATCAGCCGGTGCGGACATTATTCGCGCGAACTATCAGGGCGATGTCGGTCTGCACGTCGCGAAAGCATTGTGGGGTATGGAGAAACAGGGCGTTGCATCTGACGACATTCTTGGCATCGGAAAGGCATATGCGTACGGCCACGAAATGTTTGAAACGGACGAAACGGCGCAGAAAGAAATACACGAAATAAACAAAAAGGTGTATGACAACGCGCCCGAAATCCGTGACGTCTATACACAGGGCAGGGAAGCGTCCCTGAAGCACTTCGAAGAGATTTACAAAATACTCGGCACAAAGTTTGACGAGTACTTCTTTGAGAGCGAGGCGTGGATGAAAGGAAAAGAGATGGTTGCGGAAGGCCTTGCACGGGGGATTTTTGAAGAAAGTCAGGGGGCAGTTATTTTTCCGGGTGAAAAATACGGACTTCACACGCGTGTCTTCATTACCAAGGAAGGAGCGCCGACGTATGAAGCAAAAGAGCTCGGGCTTGCGCTTCTCAAAACTGAACGCCGCGTGTTCAGCCGCAACATTACGATTACCGCAGTCGAACAGGATCAGTACTTCGCTGTCGTCATCAAAGCGCTTGAACTGCTGCGGCCCGAGTTTGCCGGAAAATTTCAGCATGTGCATCACGGCATGATGATGCTTACGACGGGGAAAATGTCGTCGCGCAAAGGGAATGTTGTCACAGGTGAATCGCTCCTCGATGAGATGCTTGCGAAAGCAGAGGAGAAGGTGAGTGAACGCGGAGTTGCGGCAGAGGGGGTTGCCGAGACGGTTGGCGTCGCCGCGATTAAATACATGATTCTGAAGCAGGCGATGGAGAAAAATATAGCGTTCGACCCGGAACAATCCCTTTCGCTCAACGGTGACTCGGGACCTTATTTGCAGTATACGGCGGTGCGCGCCGCGTCCGTCATCCGTGCGGCGCACGAGGCGGGTTTCTCCGGAAGCGCGGAAAACGTTCCGGCTGAAGCGACGACACTCGAACGGCTGCTCTACAGGTTCCCTGAAGTAGTCGCGCGCGCCGCTGAAGAGTACGCGCCGCATCATGTGACGCAGTATCTTACTGAAATTGCAGGAGCGTTCAACGGCTGGTATGCAGAGCAGAAAATCGTCGCCGCGGAAGACGTGTACACACCGTATCGCGTGCTGCTGACCGAAGCAGTACAAACAGTTATCGGGCGCGGGCTGTGGATTCTCGGCATACGTGTTCCCGAAGCAATGTAGTATCCTGTAAGGAGTGGGCATGTGTGCCTGCTCCTTATGTTTTTCCAAAAACAAACGCAAAAAACCCGGACGATTCTTGTTGACGGGGCACTTGTCGAGCATGCAATTCCGGAAAAAGTATTCCGGCTCTCCCTCCGCCTTTCGGTAGGCGTGCTCATTCTTGGTTTTGCTTTGCTTCTTATACCTCTTACACAACAGGCGAATACGCGGGTATTTTATCCGTCGGTCTGTCTTGGTGACTGGAAGTATCCGGAAGAGGCATCGGGTGAGCCGGGGGGCATCGGTCACGACGGCAGCGGCGCGGCAATTCTTGAAGAAAGCGGCGCGGATATTTTCTGCTCGTCTTTTGTCGGCAGTCCGCCGTCTGAAGAAAAAATAGCGCGTGCGCGTCTCTCATTCTCATGGCACATCGGGGAACTCCCTGAAGCGGAAGAAGAAGTGAGCGAAACAGATGAAGGTATGACAGAAGAACAGGGAGAAGCCGCAGCCGAAGAGCCAGGAGGAGAAA
>CAZSMD010000014.1:0-15872 GCA_964608145.1 uncultured Candidatus Saccharibacteria bacterium
CCCGCCCCGCGACTCCCCTTTTCTGCTAAAATGGTTGCGTGCACCACATCACCAAACTCGCAGAATTGTTTCAGAAATTCCCCGGCATCGGCCCTCGGCAGGCCCGCCGTTTTGTGTATTTTCTGTTAGGACAGGACAAAGAGACGCTCAACGATCTCGCCGACCAAATCAAAAAAATCCGCGCGCAGGTTGTTGAGTGCAAAGAGTGCCACCGGTTCTTTGATGCAGACGGCTATGCGGACGTATGTGACATTTGCTCTTCACCAAACCGCGATGAACACCTCCTCATGATCGTCGAAAAAGACGCCGACCTGGACGCAATCGAAAAAAGCGGACTCTACCACGGACGCTACTTCGTTTTGGGAGGCACCATTCCGATTTTGAACCGCGCCGACGACGTGCTCCGCTCCGACGCCTTAGCAAAACTTGTCGCAAAACGAAAAGATGCGCTCGCTGAAATTATTATCGCGACTTCGGCAAGCCCCGAGGGCGACGTCACCGCAGACCATGTGCGCGAAGTGCTTCAGCCGATTATAGAGGGTACCACTCGCCTCTCACTTCTCGGCCGCGGTCTTTCAACAGGCACCGAGCTCGAGTACTCCGACACCGAGACCATCAAAAACGCTCTGGCAAACAGGAGATAACAATTGGCCGCAGAAAAAATTGGGTTGAGAGCGCGGGGAAAGCCAGCCGTCTATGGACGGACAGTTGGTGCCTTTGCGCTAAGTCTTTTTAAGAATCCCCAGATACCTACGAGTACGAGGAGGGCACTAAAAAATTTGAGGTAAATTTTAACCCCCAAAAAAATGAGGCCTATATCAAAGTGCACAACAAGAAAGAGGGCTAGACCAAGGAGAACGAGCAGCAATGGATGTACATTTTTGTAAAACGGGTTTTTCTGTTGAGAGGCGCCCGGGTTCTCGATATACAAAAGTGCCGCAACAATAAAATAAATACCTAAGGTGATGCAGACCAACATGAAGACAGAGAGAAAAATTCCGTATGAGAACGCCTCCCCCATCCCCCAACCAAAGAGAACCGACAGATTGGTTCCTGCACCAAAAAGAAACCCGAGCAGTGTGTCACTGAAAAAAACCAGGGCAAAAAGAATAAGAAAAACAAAGCCGATACTGTAGCGTTTTTTCTTACCGGTAACCATACAAAATTATGATACCACAAAAAAACGGCTCTTAGCTTAGAAGCGAAATGACCCCTCTGGGGGCCATTTCACTGTCAATTTTTTATTTAATCTCCGTAATCTTTACTTTCATGTACGGCTGGCGGTGGCCTCGTTTCTTGTGGTAGCGGCTTTTCTGCTTATATTTGACCACGATGACTTTCTTTGCCTTGCCTGCGTCTGTAACAGTTCCTTTTACCGTTGACTTAACCATCGGCGTACCGAGAACTGTTCCCTTTCCGTCGTCAACCAGAAGTACCTCATCAAAAGTCACTTCCGAACCCACCTCTGGGTTGCCCGGGAGTTTTTCAATGGTAATGGTACTGTCGGGAGCGACAAGATACTGTTTTCCGCCTGTTTGAATGATTGCGTGCTTCATCCTGTTAGAGTTTTTAGAATGACGTCCGTACGTAATTTTGCTTGTCCTCCCCGTCTTGATGTTTCTGAGCGATAAGACCAGCCCACAAAACTCTAACGGGATTCATATAAAAATCCTCGTTCGAGGACCCCTCCAGTATATAACAAAGACCCTAAAAAGCAAGGTTCTGCCTCGATGTGGACCTACGGGGAATTGAACCCCGGCCTCGTCCATGCCATGGACGCGTTCTACCGCTGAACTATAGGCCCGAGTGAGGAACGAAGAACGAGCTTGTTCGTTTTTCGCTTCCGAGCGAGGGCCGTATATCGAGTACGCGAGATATAGGCCCGAGTGAGGAACGAAGAACGAGCTTGTTCGTTTTTCGCTTCCGGGCGATGGTGATTATACCAAAAGGTGCTCTCGGCAGGAATTGAACCTGCATCGCTTCCTTCGGAGGGAAGCATCCTATCCGTTGAACGACGAGAGCGGAACGAGGATGGCACGCACGGGAATAAGGGCGGAGCTTCCGAGAAGAAGAGAAAAAGGAAGCTTGCTTACTTTTTCTTCGAAACGAGGAAGCGGGAGCCCAAGCCCGTATGTGATCCGACTGACCTCTCGTATAGTTTTTATACGAGAGCCGGTGTGGACCTACCGGGAGTCGAACCCGGGATTCGGCAATGCGAATGCCGCGTAATACCACTTTACTATAGGCCCGAGAGAGAACGACAGAAAGAGCTCGCTCTTTCTGGATGTTTGAACGAGGGACTAATATCGAGCGTAGCGAAGATATTGGCTCGACGCAATATTTCAAACTCATTGTCGGGCTGCTGGGAATCGAACCCAGTCTACACGCACCCGAAGCGTGCGTACTACCGGTATACTACAGCCCGACAAAGGAATCCACCCCAAAGCGTGCTCTCACTCCCCGGGGGAGGGTGGTGCACCCTGTAGGGCTTGAACCTACGACCTCTCCCGTGTGAAGGGAACGCTCTAGCCAACTGAGCTAAGGGTGCAAGCGAACGTATAGTACCTCAAATCTGATGGTCAGAGAAGTACCCGTTCCTGACTTTCGTTCTTCCAACATCTGCGCCTGCACACAAAAACTACTTCCCTATTTTCCGCTCCACCATCGCGAGGATGTCTTTGACATCCGTGTCCCCCTTCACAATATATTCATGCGCATCCCGTTCAAGCGCCTTGACGATATTTTCCGCACCGTCGAGGTTCGTGAGCACGATAACCGGAATATTTTTTGCATCTTCCTCTTTTTTGAGCGCTTCGAGCACCTCCCAGCCGTTCATCTCGGGCATCATGATGTCCAAGAGGATGAGGTCCGGCTTGTCCACGACCGCTTTTGTGAGCCCGTCTTTTCCGTTTCCCGCAGTGTCGACTGCATAACCGGCGACAAGAAGCGTCTCCGAGAGCGCCTCTACGATTGACGGGTCATCGTCGACAATAAGCACGTGTTTTTGTTCATCAGCCATACACTAGTTAAAAAGTTGAAAGTTCATAAAGTTATAAAGAAAAACCAACAGATAAACAATACCACAGCTTTTTCATTACGTCTTACCCGCTATCATTTTATTTAGTTTCTGGTATTTCAAGAACAAAAACGGTTCCTTTGCCCGTCTCGGATGTAAACGAGATGGTCCCGCCGAGCGTTTCGACAATCGCCTTTGACATATACAGACCAAGGCCGTTTCCTGTCGGCACTTTTTGGCGCGCATTATCCGCACGGTAGAGTTTTGTGAATATCTTGTCGCGTGCTTCGGGCGGAATGCCGAGACCGGTATCCGAAACAGTGATCGACAGATTCCTGCCACGCTGTGCAAGACGGAGCGTAACGCTGCCGCCTGACGGCGTATATTTCACGCCGTTTGAAACAAGGTTTTGGATGACGATACGCAGCAATTTCGGGTCTGTCGAAAATGACAGCACCGTTCCATAATCCTTGGAAAGCGTGACACCGGTTGTCTGCGCCTCGGGAGTGATTTCTTCGAGCACGCTGTCGCAGAGTTTCGCCATATCGGTCGGTTCATACGTCACCGGCAGCGTCCCCATTTCAAGACGCGACACATTAAGCAGTGTGTGGACGAGCTCGTTCATATTTTGTGCGCCCGCGCGGATATGTGCGACGTACCGCGCCTGTTTTTCCGTCAGCATGCCCGCTTCAGGGTTCGTGATGAGCTCGGTATACCACTTGATGGTTGAGATGGGGCTGCGGAGCTGGTGCGCCGCGAGCGAAACAAATTCTGTCTTCGCGCGTTCGATTTCTTTTCGTTCGGTGATGTCAACGAATGCGCCAAGCCCCCACCCTTTCTTGGAACCGCTTTGGAGATGAAACAGAGAGAAGAGCGTGTCGCGTGAAGCGCCGTCGAGGCGCTTCACGCGTATTTCCTCGTCGGCAATCGGGATATTGCGGCGAAACCGCTCAAGAATTGAGTCGAATTTTTCCGTGCTTTCTTCGGCGAGAAAAGCATTCAAGCTTTTTCCCTGAATGTCTTCCTCCTTCCCCTTCACGAGCCGCAGCATCGCCTTATTCGGGTCCTCAATGACGCCCTTGGGGGTTATCAAAAAATATGGCACCGGTGAAAGCTCATAAAGCGCCTGAAACTGCGAACCCGCAATCACGACGTCTTTGAGCATGGCGCGCGCCCGCGCATTTGTCTCTTCGCGGAACGCCAGCGCAAGATAGAGCGTTGTTGCAGCAAAAACAGACACGAGGATTGACGCGAGGAGGAGTGCATCAACAACCGAACCGTACCACCGCAGTCCGCTTTCAGGATCAAGGTTGAGCGCGGTGAATGTATCGCGTATATATTCCGCGCCGATAAAAGAAACGCCGACACCGACGGCACAGACAAAAAGTGCAATGATGAATCTTTTGAGAACTGACTTCACGTATTCAAGTGTATCATGGGAGGGTTCCCAAAAAATGAGTTTTGGGGTATACTTTTCTCCCAGTTGGGCCCTTAGCTTAGTTGGTAGAGCGCCTCATTTGCAATGAGGAGGTCACCGGTTCGAATCCGGTAGGGTCCACACAAATGTTCAAACTCTTCTTCTTGACTCTTATTCCACTCCTCATATTGGACGCCTTGTGGCTTCTGTGGTTGGGCAAGCCTCTGTATCAGCGTGCACTGGGTTTTCTCATGCCCGACAGTGTTCCTGTCATCCCCGTCATAGTCGCGTACCTGTTACTTGGTGCAGGTCTCGTCTTTTTTGTTGTCGCACCGGGGCTTGCGGGCGGACTTCCCCTCTGGCAGATTTGTCTCCGGGGAATCTTCTTTGGACTCATCGTATACGGCGTCTATGACGCAACAAATCTTGCAACAATCAAAGGCTTCCCGTATTGGATTGCGGGAGTTGATGTTTTGTGGGGCTTATTTGTCTCAGGTGTAGCTGCAGTAACTGCAGCTTTTGTCTCCCGGCTCTTTGGTTAAAACTTCGCCACCTGCCGAAGCACGTGTTCGATGAAATGTGTAGCATCCACGCCGACCGCGGCAAGTGCTTTGGAAAACGGAGAGCCAGTGTCCATGTCGGGCTGTGTGTCTGTCTCGATGATATACACACCGCGCGGTGACACAATAAAATCTGACTGCGAGTAGTGACGGAGTCCAAGCGCGTCGTGCGCCTCTCGTGTCATGCGGATAACTGCATCCAGCTCTTTTGGTAACAAACGGGCGGGAGCCTCGAAACGGTCACTCGACCCTTCAAGAATAGATTCCGCCGGTGACGCAACATACCGGTCTTCTCCCCGAAGCCCTTCCACGACACTTCCGACGACATGCTTGCCTGGAACATACACTTCGATAATCACATCGGGAGTAATGTCACCGGCACGGGCAACCGCCTCGGCAAGTTCTGCGAACGAGCGGGCAACACTGACGCCGCGAGAAAATGCGCCGCGAACAGGCTTCACGACCGACGGCTGGGGAAATGTGCGAAAAATCTCAAGAAGCCGGCGTTCATCGTCCGTATGTGTGTTGAAAGTCACCCATTCGGGTGTTCGTATCTCATGCCGGCGGAATACATCTTTCATCTGCGGTTTATTCCATGAAAGTGCAGCGGGAAGCCGGTGTGAGCCGGTGTACGGAATGCCGAGTGCGTCGAGCACATGCTGCACACTGCCATCCTCTCCATATTCGCCGTGAAGCGCGTTCCAAGCGACATCAATGTGTTTTGAGAGATCGCGCGGGTGTACGCCGTAGCCTGCAACATGCCACTCCCCTGCACGGTTGACGAACACGTCAACAGGAACAAACGGTTCGGGCATATGTTTCAGAATATGCGCACCGGTTTTGAGCGATGTGTCGTAGTGGGGACTCGGTCCCCCGCGCACCACACCAACCTTAATCTTGGTCATACAATAAGTATATCTCAAAAAAATTAAAATCTTGAGCGCTTTTTTCTGTGAAAACCAACGGCAAACCGGTGCGCCTCATGATTTGCAAGCAAAATTCCCTTCCCGCTTTGAGCGATAAGCTTCTTGTCCCCAACAATGCTCATTGGCCGGTGATGCTCGTCTTTCGTGACAGCAACAATCGGAATTTCGACACCGGCACTCGCGAGCACTTTTTTGGCCGCGTTTATCTGCGCTTTGGCTCCATCGACAACGATGAGTTTCGGCATATGCCATTCAAGGTGCCCCAGGCGGCGTTCAAGAATCTCCGCGAGTGCTCCTGTATCACCGCCGCCCGTTTGTCTAATGTTGAACGTACGGTATTCACGGCGGCTCGTTTCCCCGTCTTCAACAACCGTCATCACGCCCACACGGTTTGTTTCGGAGAGATGCGCCACATCGTACGCTTCAATCCGAAATGAGCTTGTAGTGTGCAGCCTGTCGTTGGTAGTTTTGAGAAGGGAAACATCCTGAATATGCTGAAGCGCGTACAGCTGTCGTTTTACCGCTCCGGCTTTTTCAAACTGTTTCTCCTTTGCGTACGACTTCATATCACGCTCGAGAGCGCGGACAAGTTCCCGTTTCCTGCCGCCGAAGAACAGCTTGAGATTTCGAATCGTTTTTGCATATGTCTTTGCATCAAGCGCGTCTGCCTTTGGCGCCAGACCGATTTCTTCGTAGAGACGTGACGCGCGTTTTTTTGCGTTCTTCAACGGTGCATCTGTCTTTCCGCGGTATGGAAAAATTTTTCGGATAATACGGAGCGCTTCCCTCAACTGTGTGCCGTGCGGAAACGGACCAAATTTGGCTTGTAGCTTGTAGCTTGTTGGAGATTCCAAGAGTTCCCGCTCGCGCATTGTGTACACGCGCGGGAATGTTTCGTCAGTGATGACAACATAGTTGAAGCTTGTATCGCTTTTCTCGCGGGTGTTATACGGCGGCTGCTGTTTTTTGATAAGCGCCGCCTCAAGAATGAGCGCCTCGAGCACCGAGTCGGTTTCCCGCCACGAGAGCCCTGTTGCTTCTTCAAGCATTTTGGTTATGAGCGGACCGCGCGTCATTGACACATCGGAAGTAAAGTAGCTCCGCACTCGGTCATGTAGCGATGTTGCCTTGCCGATATAGAGCGTTTTTGAGCCACGTTTAAAGAAATACACCCCGGGCGCATCGGGTATCCTTTTCTTTTGTACACTTCGCCATTGCATGTGGAGATAGTATAGTTTCAAACAGACCCGCACAAGGAGGAGCTATGACGCAGGAAGTCGATGACGGCTGGGTGCATTTTCGCCACTACGAACCCGCGGCGGAAGAAAAGCCGAAGGAGCCCCCGAGCACAGTTGCCCACCCCGAGCTCGAAGAGTCGGACGTCAGCAGCAACCATATCAAGGAGGATGAGGTCATCCATCCGTGAGCACAAGAGGCCGGACGTTTCGTCCGGCCGGCTTTTTTATTTGAGCGATTCAATCTTGCGCTTCATCTCTTCAAGTTTCCGCCTTGCGTCTTCAACCTCTTTTGCAAGCTGCGCTTCACGGCGTTTTCGGTCAAGCAATTTGCGCGACGCGGTGTCCTCATCCTGCTTCAAGCGGCTCGCTTCGGTTTCCCGAGTTTGCACTGCACGTTCGTCTTCTGCAAGCTTTTGTGTCGTCTCCGCGAGCTTTCGCTTCGCTTCCGTTTCTTTTCGTTCTATCTCGGCAAGTTTCGCGGCACGCTGTCGAGCATCGGCCGGCTTTGCCGCGTCCGTCGTATCGCCCTCTTCAAGTTCTTTAACCACCCGCTCTTCTTCGGCTTCTTCCTGTTTGAGCCGCGCGAGTGTCTGCTGTTCCTGTTTCAGCGCGATTTCTTTTCGCTCAAGTTCGTGACGAAGTTTCGTTACTTCGCGTTCTAAGTCACGCACAACGGTTTCCTCCTGCTCTTCGCGCCGCTCAACATCTTTTTCCTTATTTTTTTCCCGGCGAAGCTCCGCGCGGTGCTGTTCCGCATGGCGTTTCTTGTCCGCAGACGCCCGCTTGCCTTCCGCATCCTCAGTCTCAAGCCGTTTTTTTTCTGATTCAAGGGTTCGTATTTCGTCAGTCAGCGTGCGCACCAGACGTTCCTGTTCGGCTGAGGTGTTTTTGTGCCCGGTTTTCGTCAGACGTTCTTCACCCTGTTTTGCTTCCCGCATCTCACGCTCCAACCGCTCGATTTCATCACGGAGCGCCTGCAGCTCGTGCTCCTTGCGCTTGAGATCACTCTCAAGACGGGCCATATCACTTTTTACGAGCGTTGCCTGCTGTTGTTTCTTTCGTTTTTCTTCAAACTCCTGCTTCTCTTTGATGCCCCGCGTTTCTGCTTCAGCTTCTTTTCGGAGTTCCTCTGCGTTCTTTTTCTGAAAAGGGTTTTGGGAAAGAGTCATAGGAAGAAGAAGTTAGCTTGTAGAGAATAGCTTGTAGGAAGTAGCTTGTAACAATGCCTCGAGGTAGTCCTGTGAGCTTTACGAACAGTATACACCCTTCCGCTTACTTCTTTTTAAGAGCTTTTTTGAGGTATTTTCCCGTATGTGTGCCGGACTGTGCCACCTCCTCAGGTGTACCGAAAGCAACAACCTTGCCCCCGGCATCACCGCCCTCGGGGCCGATATCAATGAGATAATCGGAGCTTTTGATGATATCCATGTTGTGTTCAATCAGAATGACCGTATTGCCTGCGACCACAAGCGCCTGAAGGATTTCAATCAGCTTTTTTACGTCTTCGTAGTGCAGACCGATAGTCGGTTCGTCGAGAAGGTAAATCGTTTTCTGAAGGTGCGGACGGTAGAGCTCTGACGAAATTTTTACGCGCTGTGATTCTCCGCCCGAGAGCGTTGTTGCGGATTGTCCCAGCTGCAGATACCCGAGCCCGACGTCAGCAAGCGTTTTGATGCGGTCATAGATTGCCGGAATGTCTTCGAAAAATATCTGCGCTTCTTCAACCGTCATGGTGAGCACGTCGTGAATATTCTTCCCTTTGTACTCAATTTCAAGCGTCTCGTGCATAAAGCGTTTGCCGTGGCACACGTCACAGGTCACATACACCGTGGGCAAAAAGTGCATTTCAACTGCGATTTCGCCCTTACCTTCACATGCTTCGCAGCGCCCGCCTTTCACATTGAAAGAAAAACGGTTCGCTTTCCAGCCGCGCGCACGTGCTTCGGGCGTTGCGGCGAACATATCGCGGATAAATGTAAACGCACCCGTATAGGTTGCGGGATTACTGCGTGAGGTGCGCCCGATCGGCGACTGATCAATCATGATTGCGCGCGACGCATATTCGAGTCCCGAAATTGAAGCACAGTTGTAGACCGTCGCCGTGCGGTGTTTCTTCTCAAAGCGCGCCTGAAGATTTTTATACAAAATTTCGTAGAGAAACGTCGATTTTCCGGAGCCCGACACGCCTGTTACCGTAATCAGTTTGCCGAGCGGAATATCCACGTGCATGTTCTTGATGTTGAACGCAGAGCCCCCGCGGATTTTGATGGTGCCTTTGTCGGCGGTACGGCGCACGTCCGGAAGCGGAATTGTTTTTTCACCGCGCAGATATGCAAGCGTCAGCGACTTTGACGGGTTCGTTTTTGCCGTGAGCAGCTCTTCGAGGTATCCGGTAACAACCACGTTCCCGCCGTGAATACCGGCGCCCGGGCCGATGTCCACGATATAGTCCGAGGAGAAAATCGTGTCCTCATCATGCTCAACAACGACAATGGTATTGCCGAGGTCTCGCAGGTTGAGGAGCGTCTTCACCAGGCGGTCGTTGTCCCGCGCATGAAGTCCTATGGTCGGTTCGTCGAGCACATAGAGGGCTCCCACGAGCCCGGAACCGAGCTGTGAAGCCAGCCGGATGCGCTGCGCCTCTCCTCCTGAGAGCGTGTTGGCACGGCGTTCCAGAGTAAGGTACCCGATACCCACGTCCTGCATGAATTTGAGGCGCTCGACGATTTCTTTTATCACTACGTTTGAAATCTCGCGCTCCATATCGGTAAGCTCAAGATTCTCAAAAAATTCGTGTGCATCGTCAACCGAGAGCCCTGTCGCCTCAACGATATTTTTTCCCCCGATGCGGATGTGCAGCGCCTCAGGACGCAGACGCGCACCCTGGCACACGGCACACACTTCGTTGCTGAAAAATTCCTGCGTACCGAGTCCGTTACATTCGGGACACGCGCCATATGGACTATTGAATGAGAAAAGACGGGGTTCAATTTCAGGATATGAGTAACCGTCGTTCGGACATGAGAACTTTGACGACATGAGCGTCCCGATTTCATTGGAGTTTTTCTTCGCAAATGTTTCTGAAAGCGGAAACACGATGCGCACCAGACCCTCCGCCTCATGCATCGAGCGCTCGAGACCTTCACGCAACCGCTCCAGCGCCCCGTCCTTGCTCTCGGTGAAATCGACGATGTCAATGCGGTCAATGAGCACATCGACGTCATGCTTTTTGTTCTTTTCCATAACAATCTGCTCACGGAGCTGTTTGCGCACGCCGTCAACGAGCACTTCCGAATACCCCTTGCCGAGCAGGTCGTACAAAAGCTGGTAGTACTCACCCTTTCGCCCCCGCACAACCGGAGCAAACAGCTCGAGCGATGGCTGAACTTTTTGTGTACGCGCGACGGCGTCTTTGAGCGTCCCTTCCTCGCGCTTTTTGATACCTACGGATTCGTGCTTCACTTTTTCCAAAACAAACTTCTGAATTTCTTCGAGCGTCAGACGGGTAATTGGTTTGCCACAGACAAGACAGTGCGGTGTACCGATGCGCGCATAAAGAATACGGAGGTAGTCATAGATTTCCGTAATCGTCGCCACCGTTGAGCGCGGATTGTTCGAGCGTGATTTTTGGTCAATGGAAATGGCCGGGGAGAGCCCGACAATTTCGTCGACATCCGGCTTCGGCATTTGACTGATAAATTGCCGTGCATACGCGGAGAGCGATTCAACATAGCGGCGCTGTCCCTCGGCAAAAATCGTGTCGAACGCCAACGACGACTTCCCCGAACCGGAAAGCCCCGTGAACACGACCATCTTGTTGCGCGGCATATCCACCGTAATATTTTTCAGGTTGTGCGTGCGAGCGCCTTTGACGATGATGTGGTCTTTTGCTTTTTCGTTGTCTTTTTTAGTCATATACGAATTTTGACCCCCGCCTGTTCTAGAGGGGGTGTATGGAGCGAGTATACTCTGAAACTCATGAATGAGAAAGGGCGCGATTCGGTCTCCCGAATCGCGCCCTGTACTGACCAACCTCGGCGACAACCTACGCCGTCGCTCGCATCAGGTGCTTGCGCGCCTGCTTCTTGTCGTCCTTCTTGCCCTTCTTCGCCTCCTTCTTCTTGTTGGGGGCGGCCTTGGGCTGCGGGAGCTCGCTGAGCGAGCTGAGCACGTTCTTGCCGGAGAGGATACGCGTGATGCGCTCCTCGTCCATCGCCGGCTTCTCGCCGGAGAGAAACTTCCCCGTCGGCTCCTTGGGGAGCCTGGCGGGCTTGTCCGCCTGGGTGCGATGCATCCGGAGCACCCGTCCGGCCTTTGCCGCGAGCGGACGCTTGTAGGCGGAGATCGTACCCATCGGCTTCCGCGTGTCGCGGCGCGTCACCGGCAGACCCGCGAGCTCTTCGAGCCGGCCGACCTTCTTGTCGTAGTCCTGCGTGTAACGCAGGACACGAAGAGCGGTCTCCAGGTGCTCGCATGCACCCGGGAGGCCCTGCTTCTTGAACAGGACGTCGACGACTCCGAGGAGCGCGGTGATGATGCGCTTCTCGATCTTCCCGTGAGCCTCCTTGCGGAAGCCCTCCTTCATGGTCACGATGGCCTCCTCGGCAGCACGGCCGAGGTTGTACTCGACCATGTTCCGGTGCCCCTCCTGGGAGCTCCGAAGACCGTTCCTGAAGTCCACCACGTAGGCAGCGATGGACTTCTCCGCGATCACCAGGTACTCGAAGGCGCTGGTGAAGCTGAACGTCGACGGGTGGTTCTTGCAGAGGTTCGCGATGAACCCCTTGAGGGTCGCGATGCGCCGCTTGAAATCGCCGATGGTCATGACCTTTCCTTTCTTGAAGAAATACTGCGGTTGGTTTTCAATGCTTCTCTGGTGATTATTATAGCAGATAGAAATCTTTTGTCAAGTATCCAAAAAGATGCAATAATGGCTTCATCTATGCGTATTTTGGCCATCGAAACCTCATGCGATGAAACGGCTGTTTCCCTGCTTGAATGTACGGGAACCGTCGCAAATCCCCTCTTCACCGTCCTCGGGACAGGGCTCTACTCGCAGGCAAGCAAGCATGCCGAATATGGCGGGGTATACCCCAATCTTGCAAAACGTGAACACCAGAGAAACCTGATTCCCATGTTAAAAATTACACTTGAAAAATCAGGTTTAAGTACCAAGCACCAAGCACCAAGCACCAAGGAAATTTTGAATGTCCAAAAGATTAAGGGAATTCTCGAAAAAGAATCCTCATTATCTGAAGAGTTTTTGCAATACCTCAATGAGTCCCCGCGCGTTCCGAACATTGACGCGATTGCCGTCACCCAAGGTCCCGGGCTTGAGCCGGCGCTCTGGGTCGGTCTCAATTTTGCGAAAGCACTTTCGTTTGCCTGGAACATTCCGCTCATACCGGTAAATCATATGGAGGGGCATGTTCTCTCTGTTCTCCATGAGAACGGAGAGAAAAATCCCAATGACCAAGCACCAAACCACAAGGAAATCACCAATGACCAAATACCAATTACCAAACAAAACTCAAAGATTGAATTCCCCGCAATCGCACTTCTTATCTCGGGCGGACACACCGAACTCATCCTCGTCAGGGACTGGCTCTCGTATGAACGCATCGGCGAGACGCGCGACGATGCCGTCGGCGAAGCGTTTGACAAAGTTGCGCGCCTTATCGGCCTCCCCTATCCTGGCGGTCCCGCAATCTCACGTCTCGCGGCAGAAAGTAGAAGCAAGAATCAAGAAGCAAGAATTACATTGCCGCGACCGATGCTTACTTCGGATGACTACGATTTTTCTTTTTCCGGGCTCAAGACCGCAGTGCTCTACGACGTTAAAAAGCAGACGGAACTGACCGACACCTACAAACAGGAACTCGCGCGTGCATTTGAGGATGCCGTTACCGACGTACTCGCGGCAAAGACAAAACGTGCAATGCAGGAGTATGGAGCACGTTCGCTCATCGTGGGCGGCGGTGTCGCTGCAAACACATACATCCGCGATGCTCTTGCAGCCATGGTGGCATCGCTCGGGCATGACGCACGCATTTTTCTCCCGACACGCGAACTCTCGACCGACAATGCTGTCATGATCGGCATCGCCGGTTTCCTTAATTACACACAAACACCCCGGGCATTTGGGGTGTTTGATCCGTCACACGACACATTCCGTGCACAAGGCACGATGCGAATCTAGTTACACAATCAGCAAGTCGGCTGAAAGCAGGAGATAGTTGAAGAAGAAAAGCAGGCCGATAAGCACAAGTAAAATCACGCCGTACAGCATATTACGCGAGTGGATTTTGTGTACGCGTGCAAGCACCATAAGAAGAAGCGTGAGCGCAATCAAAAGCGCGATGACAAGATATCCCCATTCAACGATTGCACGCGGGTGCGCAAGAAATGTTTCCAGTGCCGATGCTTCATCAACAGATTCTTTCCGTGCAGGCTGCACCGGTGCGCCTTCTTCAGATGCGCCGGCAATTTCTTTGTACAGTGCAGATTCTGTCGGTACATCTTTTTTCGGTGCAGGCGTCAATGATTCACTTTCAATGCTCTGGCCGGCGACGCTTGTGCCTGTTGCCTGCTGCGCAGGAAACGCCTCGGCAGTTACGGTAACCGCGGAAGCAACCGGCGCCGCGCGGAGCGGTGTCCCAAAGAGCTGCACAACGTAAATCGTTTTGCGGCCTTTGTAGGTGCCCGTCACAGCGGCAATGCCGACTTCGGTAAACTTGCCGTTCATTATGTTTGCGCGGTGTCCCGGGGAATCCATCCATGCGCGGTTTACATCATCAGAGTCGACAAAATTGATGGCAAGATTTTCGCCTGCACTCGAGAACTGATACCCCGCGCGGTAAAACCAATACCACGGGTCAACGCCGTCGGGGCTCACATGCGCGAAATATTCGTTCTTTGCCATGTCTTCGGCCTTCATGCGCGCCGCTTCTTCAAGCACGGGGTTCACGGCAAGTGTGCCGAGATCGTCTGCCGCACGGTCTTCATTTGCGAGATCAACAAGCACTGCGGGAATAACCGCCGCGGTAAACTCTTCACTCGTGCGGATAAGCACCGCCTGGAATACGGAAAAACCGAACAACAGCACAACCGTGAGCGTCAGCGCAAGAATGCTTGCCTCGCGGACAATGTGCGGTTTGTGCTTGTTGCCCTCGTGCGGAATAAGATAGTTTTTGAGGTGTCGTCGCATGGTTTCTAACATCAGTGTTTTATTGTACCAAACCTCGTTCCTAATGCATCAGCATAATACCATATTTGTACAAAAATGCAAGTTTTGTGCCGCCTGCCTTCCCCACGCAAAAAGCCGCCCCGTTTATTTTTGTGGAGCGGCTTTTTGTTTTTTGTTATTCCCTATTGAGCACTCGCAACACTGTTGCCACGAGAGTCGAGAATGAGTTGGTCAGGGAACGCTTCGTAGCCAGGACACATGATGCTGTTGATTTTCCACTTTGTGGTCTGGTAGAGGTATCCTGTCGGTTCGTCGTCGAGGAATCCGTATTTGCTGACCCATGTGTCGAGCACATCGGGCTTAAACATGGATTGAAACTCGACAACCGCATCGAACATTGCCTGGTCAAACACACCGTCAAGCACAAGGCTCTTGCCCATGTATGAGTTGAAGAATGCCTTTGCCTTGTTCACCTCATACGGGTCGTTGTTGAAGCTGATGTGCTGATAGTCGCGGAGGAACGGACAGAATCCGTCTGTTGATGCGCCCAAGACCTGGCCGCCGCTTGAACCGCCGCTGCGGCGGAAGCTTGTGCCCCCTCCACCCGATGTCGATGAATCATCACCATCGTCGTCACCACCAGTTCGCTGATTGATGAGATTGAAAGTGTACTCACCCTGGTCACTGTCAATATTCCAGACCTGTCCGTCTCCGGCACCGCTGAAGTACTTCCATCCTTTCTGCATGTCCTCTTCAACAAGATACTGATCAAGATCGACATCGTGGAATGTCACACAACCATCATCACCTGTGATGCCCTCGTACTCCCGAGGGTTCACAGTTTTTGCAAACTCAACCTCCGGTTGTGATTCATATGCATTCAACCCAACAGTCCATCCGGGCAAACCGGGATTATTTTCTCCCTCCTCGTCGTTTACTTCGTATTTACAGATAGTTACCTCATTGTGGTGTTCCTCTTCTTTTGGCACACAATAGAGTTCAACATCATCAATAAAGATTCCGTAGCTGTTCGATGAGCCCCCTTGTTCAGGACCAATATCTTTAAGAGCGATGTTTGTTGTTGCTCCTGTTGCTGTAAATTCAATGGTCGGGGAAGGATACCAGTAGGGGTTGCCTTCAACTATATTGAATACACTCGTATCAACAGAATTACCATCTACAAACGCTTCAACCGCATTATCTTCTGCGGGTGATGTACCCGGTCGCGCTGCACGCCAATAACTTAATCTATATTTGTTTCCCGGAGTCGTTGGAACATCCTGAGAAATAATAGTTGATGCGGTCGAATCAAGTTCTGCGTATTGCTCACTGCCATCATGACCTACCCAACCCGAATAACCGGATTGAATTTCAAGAAGAGCGTCTGTTGTGCCGTCCAAAGCAAGGTCTGCAACCCACTCGAGAAGAGGCGTACCGTTTGCAAACAATTCCCACCCACCTCCGTTCGCTGTAACTTCCGGCGCTTCAAAGCCGCCGTTTGCAAGAAGGTTCACCTTCGGATCACACGT
>CAZSMD010000015.1:0-10367 GCA_964608145.1 uncultured Candidatus Saccharibacteria bacterium
GCGATGCCAAGCGCGCGATAATCGCATCAACACCGTCATTGCGAAGTCCTTTGTTCACCAGAATCGCCTGCGAGCGCGGCAAACGTTTAAGACGGGGTTTCTCATTGCCTTCGCACGGACGCGCCGTTACAGAACCGACTTCTTCTCCGCCAAGTCCGATTGCGGAAAGCGTATGCGTCAGCCGTCCGTTATAGTCAAAACCCGCAGAAAGGAGAAACGGTGTGCGGTAGGTAATGCCGTCAACGACCGCGCTCACGTCACGCCCGCGATAGTCATAGAAAAGACGGAGCAAAAAACGCGTCACTCTGTATTTCCCCATCCATGCACCAAGCGACACCGCGGCGTTGTGAACATCCTCGGGGTCAAAACGGAACAGTATCGGTTTGATAAGCAGGCGGTACATCATGATGCGATGAGTATAACTTTTTTGCGCGATGTCGCGCCGGACACAATGAACACGGAGGTTTGCGGAACTTTAAAATGCTGTGCAATTTTTGTGATGATTTCCTGATTTGCTTTTCCTTTTTCCGGCGCACTGCGAATGCCGACGACAAGCTCTCCGTTCTCTTCACGGACAAAATCACCCCGCCGTTTTACCGTTACATTGTATTTCATTGCGGCGCGGCAACATCAAGCAGCGCGAGTTCGAGCGGCAAGTGCGGAATGTATGCGCGTGATACGGCAGTGTATGCATCTAAAAAGCGAGAGAGTACGTTTGAGTTAATGCGCGGGGTTTCCGCCTCAGCGAATGATTCAAGAATAACAATGTCTTCCTCCGCGTACTCTTCGGCAAGAGACGCACGCAGATTTTTTGCATACCGGAGCAGCAAAACTGCGCGCATTTTCTCAAGAAGCAGCTTCGCAAACACTTTCATATCAACACCCGCGTTTGCGGCCTCATTGAGAGCTCCGATGCCACGCTCAGCGTTCCCGTCCTGAATCGCATGCAGTACATCGTTCACCAGCTCCCCTTTGGGCGCCGACGTGACAAGCGTTACTTCATCCAAACTGATTTTTTTGTCCGACGATGAGGTGATTATTTTCTGCAGAATACCCGTCGCGTCGCGGAACGAACCGTCAGCAAGAAGCGCAACAAGATCAGCCGCCGAGTGTTCGAGCGAGAATCCTTCCTTTTTTGCAATCGCCACGATATGGTCACGCAACACACTGCGGCTCGGCTGTTTGAACGTGTGCAGTTCACAGCGCGAAATGATAGTGTCAGGCAATTTTTCAAGTTCCGTCGTCGCAAGCACAAAAATCACGTGCTCCGGCGGCTCCTCCAAGGTTTTCAAAAGCGCGTTGAACGCCTCCTTCGTCAACATGTGCACCTCGTCAATGATGTACACCTTGTAGTGCGAATCAAACGGCAGCGTCTGCACCGCTTCACGGAGCGCACGCACATCATCAATACCGCGATTTGAAGCAGCATCGAGTTCATACAAATCGTTGTCGGATACACCAAGCACGCGCGCAAGAATGCGTGCGACGGATGTTTTACCTGTGCCGCGACTGCCCGCAAAAAGATACGCGTGCGCGACGTTCCCCTGTTTGAGCGCCCCTGCAAGAACCTTGACCACCTGGTCCTGTCCTTTAACCTCGGAAAAGTCCTGCGGGCGGTATTTTCTATAGAGTGCGAGCGTCATACGGAGCTAGTATAGCAAAAAGCATTATTATGGAGAAAAAGAAAACGCCCCGGGGCCGGATGGTGTCTGTCGACACCTTCTCGGCCCCAGGACGGGGCTCCTACGGACTGGCGCCCGAGGAGGGCTGAGCCTGTGAGACTCTCGTCCGCACTGTGGGCTCCTTTCGGTTGTGAGCGCTGGAAAGCACTCGGTTTGAAGAGCGAACAGGCCGAAGCCTGGATTTTACTCCTTTTAGGGTAGCGCGAGAATGCCCGGAAGCAGCCTCGCACTACCCTTTTTTACTTTCTATTTATCTGCTTTCTATTGTAGCAGAACCAAAATATTTGTCAAGACCCTACCATTTCGAGAATTCTAAGCGCTTCCTCGGGGGTCTTTGCGTCCATAAGTTCTAAAAACAATTGTTTCGAGTACCCTTCCCCGTGCAAATATGATTTGAAGTGTTTTTTCATAATCGAAAAAGATTTGTGCGGGAGAAGTTCTGAAAATAATTTTGTGTGTTCGACAAGTACGCGCACACGCTCGCCAAAACCCGGACGCGGATTGCCGCTCAAAAGCCACGGGTTGCCGAAAATCGCACGGCCGAACATCACGCCGTCGCAGCCGCTTGCGGCTGCTTTCGCACGGGCATCTTCCACATCTTTCACGTCGCCGTTTCCGATAATGACGGTTTCAGGAGAAATCTGATTTCGGAGTTCCACCGCCCGCGCCACAAGCTCCCAGCGCGCCGGCACTTTTGACATGTCTTTTTTGGTACGCGCGTGAAGCGTCAGCGCCGCAGGCTTCTCTTCAAGAAGAGCCGGAATCCACGTTTCAATCTCATCCGCGTTGTACCCGCTTCGCGTCTTAACTGAAACCGGAATGGCGCTCCCCGCCTCCGCAACACCCTCTTTCGTCGCACGAATAAGTTCTTTTGCGAGCTGCGGATTTTTGATGATGGCCGCGCCTGCTCCCTGCTTGCAGACATTTTGGTCCGGACACCCCATATTGATGTCGATGCCGTCAAAACCGAGTTCCACCGCAAGCTTTGCGGCGCGCTTCATGAGTTCCGGGCTCTTGCTGAAAAACTGCGCGACAATCGGCCGTTCAGCATCCGTGAACGCAAGGTCTTTCACAAGCGCATCGTAGCCGCCTTTAAAAAGTCCGTCTGCAGAGACAAACTCAGTCCACATAACGTCCGGCTTGCCGTATTTCGCGATAATTCTCCGAAATGCCGGGTCGGTAACATTTGCCAAAGGCGCAATGCAGAAAAACGGTTTTGGAAGTGTTTGCCAAAATGACATACAAGCACCGTACCACTTGCAGATACACGCGACAAGCCGTATTCTGTTTTTTGGAAAGGAGGGAGTGATGAAGCATCCAGTCTCCCGTGATGAAATTCACGAGAAACGGGCAAAACGACAGCGCGCCGAGAAGCGCGCAGCAGCTGCCGCGCGCGAGCTAGAGAAGGAGGTCACACCGCTTGCGGAAGCCGTCCGTCAGGCACGCGAGCGCCGCATCGCACAAGTCCAGAAGTCCTAGTTCCCCTATGTGTTCCTAGAGAGAGTCCGCCTTGCGCTACTCCCCCCGGCCTAACCAGCCGGGGTTGTTTATTCCTCGCTTTGCGTTTCTGTGTCTGTTTTTAATTTATAGAACACTTTGTTTCCAAACCGCAGATCGATATAGTCCAAATCGGAAAGAGACGGGACCTCCGTCTGAAAGTCAGGAGATGCGATGATAGTTTCAAAATCAAGAAGCGGCTGTGCATATGATGACGATGCGGTGATAAAAATCGAGAACGGCGCGGTTTCGCTGCCCGTTGTAGGTTTTACTTCAACGGCAATGCGGTCGTCTCCATAGTCGACAGAGAGCGCGCGGACATTCGATCGGCGCAGCTCTTTCAAAAATGTTTCGAGCGCGCTGAATGCCTCACGCGGAAGAAAAGAAGAACCGATCGGTGCTTCAAGGTTCACACCCCCTCGCAGATACCGCACAAACGAGTTGCTCCGCAGAAAATGCGGCGCATCGGCAAAAACAAAGCTTGTGCGGTCGATAAAGTAGCACGTTGGCGTGTCCGAACACCAAAACCCGTACGGTACACGTTCCTCAACGACAACATGCAGTTTGGTGAAGCCGACACGGTCAATGCGCACGCGCTCCAACCGCGGGAACTGCGCCTCAAGCGCACGCTCCATGGTGCGCGTCCGGACAAGAAACACATTGCGTTTTGAAAACAGATGCATGTACGCTCCGGAAAGCATGTCGTGTATCGGCGCAAACAGTTCTTCGGAAGTTATGTTCTTGTTGCCTTCAAACGATACTCGCGTAACGGCGATTTCGGGAATATACGAACCTTGCCAGAGCAAAAGCACGAGCGCGACAACGGCACCCGCGCCAAGTCCCGCCTGCGTCGCAAACTGATTTCTGCGTTCGCGACGAATGCGCTCAGATGTAAAACGTCTACCAATCATAGGAGAAGCGCCCCGCTATGCCTTCTTCTCGATTCGTTCGCGGCCGCCCATGTACGGGCGAAGGACTTCGGGGATAAGAATTGAGCCGTCTTTCTGCTGGTAGTTTTCAACAAGCGACACAAGAATGCGCGGGGTCGGGATTGCGGTGCAGTTGAGCGAATGAGCAAACTGACGCTTCCCTTCTTTGTCAGTATATTTGATGTTGAAGCGACGACACTGAAAATCATGGAAATACGACGCTGAGCTAATCTCTCGATATTTTTCCTCAAGCGGCACCCAGAGTTCCACATCATACTTCTTAACCTGTCCGAGTCCTAGGTCGGCACCGCAGTTTGCAACCGTACGATACGGAATACCAAGTGTTTCAATAAATTCCTCAGTGTTTCTGTTGAGCCACTCGTGCCATTTCACCGATTCCTCGTGATTTGCCTCGCACAAGATGACTTGTTCAAGTTTGTAGAATTCATGCACACGGATAAGCCCCTTCACGTCCTTACTGTAACTCCCGACCTCGCGGCGATAACATGGAGAAAACGCAAGATATTTTTTTGGAAACTCTTCGAGCAAAAGCACTTCGTCACTGTGATACCCCATGACGGGAATTTCGGCCGTCCCCGCAAGATAATCGTCATCCTGCGTCTTGAAAATGTCTTCGACATCATTCGGTAGGTGGCCTGTCCCATAGAGCAATTGTTTCTTCACGATTGCGGGCGCAATCATGAACTCAAAACCTTTTTTGAGAAAGAAATCTTTTGCGTGGTTCCAAATAGCAAATGAGAGCAGCGCTCCGTCATTCTTGAGAAAATATCCACGAAATCCGTGCACTTTTGCGCCACGCTCAAAATCAACCATACCGAGCTCCTTCATCACATCAATATGCGAACGCGGTTTAAAATCAAACGCTGGTTTGTCTCCCCACTTCTTTATTTCTTGGTTGTCCCCGTCACTGTCGCCCTCCGGGACAGAAACATCAGGTATATTCGGCACCTGAAGCATCAGTGTACGCCACACCTCCAGTACGCCTTTCAGTTTTTCATCGACGCCCTGGAGCTCCTCCTTGAGACGGCGCATTTCCATAATGAACCGTTCGCGCTCCTCCGGTGACGCATTGACCACCTTGTCGTTCATCGCATTCTGCTCGGCGCGGAGCGCATCGCCCCTGACCGTCAGTTCGCGACGCTCATCGTCAATTTTGAGAAGTTCGTCAAGATTGATGTCGATGTGCTTTTTACGCGCACCGTCCTTAACAATATCGATGTTTTCCCGGATAAAATTTATATCAAGCATACTGGCAGTTGATTATGTATTGTTCTCTATAGTATACGGCATGACCGAGAACAACAAAATAACCCTGCTTTCTCGCGGCTCCTGGCCTCCCCTCCTCCGTGAAATCCCCGACCCGCCCAAAAAACTCTTCCTGCGAGGAAAACTTCCGGAAGAGGGCGTGTCCTTTCTGGCTGTCGTCGGCTCCAGAAATTATTCACCATACGGACAGCGTGTCTGCGAAGACCTCATCCGCGGGCTCTCGGGGTTTCCGGTAGCAATCGTTTCGGGCCTTGCATTCGGCATCGACGGCATCGCACACAAAACAGCGCTTCGGTGCGGACTCACTACGATTGCCGTGCCCGGTTCAGGCCTTGATGACACCGCACTCTACCCCCGCGCACATTTCGGACTCGCGCGCGACATCATCGTGGGAGGAGGCGCATTGCTCTCCGAGTATGCTCCTGATTTTAAAGCGACTGATTGGAGCTTTCCGCAACGTAACCGCATCATGGCGGGCATGTCCTCCGCGACACTTATTATTGAAGCCGGAGAAAAATCGGGCACGCTCATCACCGCGCGCCTTGCCATGGAATACAACCGCGACGTGCTTGTCGTGCCGGGGCCTATTACGTCGCCGTTCTGCCGCGGATCAAATGAACTCTTGCGGCAAGGCGCGCAGGCGGTCACAAAAGCGGAAGATATCTTGGACGCACTCAGAATTCGGCACGATATCCCCGAGGAACACAGAACACTTTTTGATGCCCTCACGCCCGAGGAACAAAAAATCATGCGTGCGCTCGAAGCACCGAAATCGCGCGACGAACTCACGCGCGAAACGGGATTGTCGCCGCAAGACATAAGCATCCTCATATCCAAACTTGAAATTGAGGGCGCCGTACGCCAGGTGTTCGGAAAAATAGAGCGGGCATGAAAAAAGCGCCCCCTGCGGGGGCACCCGAAAAGAGCGCAGAGCATCTTATTCCATTCGCTCTATCGAGGTAATACGGATACCCGAGAGACCGGGGAAATCAGCAACCGCGATGAAGAACTTCTTCCTGGCCTCGACTTCATCCACCGCATTGCAGTGAAAAAAGATCGGGGAAACAGGAGGATCGTACTCCTGCCTCGTGTGCGTGTACGAGACAACCCAAAGCGGCAATGCCGCGTGTACGGAAGCAAGCATGTGCTCTCCTTATGGAAACTCCGAGAAGAGGTTAACACAGCAGAGAAAAAACGTGAAGTGATTTGCAAAAGATTTGGTATCGTAGTACTACTAGGCATCGTATGACAACCAAACTCGTCATTGTTGAGTCCCCCGCAAAAGCGAAAACGATTGAAAAATATTTGGGAGCAGGCTACACCGTGAAAGCGAGTGTCGGGCACGTGCGCGATCTTCCGAAGAGCAACAAAAACGCCATCGATATCGAGGGCGGTTTTATTCCGCACTACGAAATCGTTCCGCAGAAAAAACATGTCATTGAGGAGCTTAAAACTCTCGCAACAAAAGCTGACGAGATTATTCTCGCAACCGACCCCGACCGTGAAGGCGAGGCAATCGCGTGGCACCTCGCCGAGACCCTTGGTCTCGGAAATACCAAGCACCAAAAAACAAGCACCAAAAAACGACCGGAAGTATCACGTATTGTCTTCCACGAAATCACCAAAGACGCCATACAGGAAGCCATTCAGCACCCGCGAAAGATTGATGAACACCTTAAGGAAGCGCAGGAAGCACGCCGCGTGCTTGACCGCCTCGTCGGCTATGACCTGTCCGGGCTGATTTGGAAAAAAGTACGCTACGGACTTTCCGCAGGACGCGTGCAATCCCCCGCGCTCCGCATTCTCATGGAACGTGAGCGTGAAATCCGCGCCTTTGTGCCCGAGGACTTTTGGGTCATCACCGCGACGACAAAAACGCCGAAGAAAGAGGAACTCTCCCTGATTTCGGCCGAAGAACCGCGGGAGAAGAAGCGTACAGACGCGATTCTCGCTGCGGGCAAAAAAGCAGCGTGGTCGGTTGCGGATGTAAAAGAATCAAATGTAAAGCGCCAACCAAAACCGCCGTTTACCACGTCAACACTCCAACAGGCAGCCAGTACGCGGCTCGGCTTCTCACCGTCACGCACAATGCGTGCGGCTCAAAAATTGTACGAAAGCGGTCACATTACCTACATGCGCACCGACTCGACCGCGCTTGCCGCACAGGCACAGCAGCAGATTATCGCCGTCATTGCAGATGTGTTCGGCAAAGAGTATGTCCGCCCGACGTTCTACAAAAGCGCAAGTAAAAACGCTCAGGAGGCGCACGAAGCGATACGACCGACCGATGCCGGCAAGCGCGCCGTCCGCAAAGGAGACGACGAGGACCGGCTCTACGAGCTTATCTGGACGCGCGCCGTCGCGAGCCAGATGGCGCCGGCAGACCTGATTCAGACAAAAGTCGTTGTGCGCATGGACGTTCCCGAAATGCCCGATTTTTCAGCCGTCGGAACACGCGTCGTGTTCCCGGGCTGGCTGCTCGCAGACCCTGCGGCGCGCGGAGAGGACACCTTTGTTCCGGAAGTTGTCGTCGGCGACACGCTCACCTTCGTTTCAATTGACGCCGTCGGCAAACAAACACAACCGCCGTCCCGTTATTCAGAAGCCGGGCTCATCAAAGAACTTGAGAAACGCGGCATCGGCCGGCCGTCAACATACGCGTCTATCATCAAAACACTTGAAGACCGGGGTTATGTCACGAAAGAGGGCCGCACACTTGAACCGACCGACACGGGCGATGTCGTCAGCACATTCCTCGAACAACACTTCGCGTCGTATATCAGCGATTCATTTACTTCGGAGATGGAAGACGAGCTCGATGACATCGCCCTCGGCAAACGCGAGTACGGAAAGACACTCGCAGCGTTTTACACGCCGTTCAAAAAAGATGTCGCAAAGAAATCGAAAGATGCAAAGAAGATTACCGATATCGGTCCTGCGCCGAAAGAGTTTCCCTGCCCCAAATGCGGCTCCCCGATGGTTATGAAGCTCGCGCGGAACGGCACTTTTATGAGCTGCTCGAAATTTCCCGAGTGCGACGGTGCGCGCGATATCAACGGAAAAGAAGTAACCGATCCTGAAGAAATCGGGTTTCATCCGGAAACCAAAGAGCCCATTTTTGTTCTTGAAGGTCCCTATGGCCCGTATGTGCAGCTGGGTCTCAAGACGCCGAAAAATAAAAAACCTCGGCGTGCAAGCATTCCGAAAGAAAAGGAGGTGACATCCGTCACGCTTGAAGACGCGCTGCACTACCTTTCACTCCCGCGGGAACTTGGCGCACATCCGGAAACAGGCAAAGACATCATCGCAAACATCGGACGTTTTGGTCCCTATATCGGTCATGACGGTGATTTCCGCTCGCTCAAAACCGATGACGTCTACACCATCACGCTTCCCCGCGCACTCGAGATTCTGAAAGAACCGAAAAAGGTCCGCCGCGGACGGTTCGCGCGCAGGAAAAAATAAAACCGCAATCAATTGACAGCGTTGAGAATCTCTGTTTTCGCGAGTATACTCTCCCTACGATGAGTGGAGAGACGCTGACATCACTTTTGTCCCGTTTTAAGGGCGCCGACAAGACAGACCGCGCTCTCATTGAACGTGCGTGGCGCTACGCTGAGGAAGCGCACGCCAACCAAAAAAGAGCTTCGGGAGAGCCGTATTTTACCCACCTTGCCGCAACAAGCATCGCACTCGCCTCTTTTGGAGCTGATGCGCCGACGATTGCTGCGGGACTATTGCACGATTCGGTCGAGGATGTTGGCAAGACGCTCGATGAGATACAGTCCCTCTTCGGCGACGAGGTTGCCTTCCTTGTCGACGGCGTCACAAAACTCGGCAAACTCAAATACCAGGGACTCAAGCGACACGTTGAATCGCTCCGCAAACTTTTCATTGCAACCGCGCAGGATCCGCGCGTCATTCTCATCAAGCTCGCCGACCGGCTGCACAACATGAAAACCCTGGGTTCGCTCCCTGCTGAAAAACGACAGCGCATTGCGCTCGAAACACTCGAGATTTTTGCGCCTATCGCACACCGACTCGGTATGGGGCAGCTCAAAGGAGAGCTGGAGGATCTCGCGTTTCAGGTCGCCTACCCGGAGGCATACACCGCCGTGCTAAAACTGCGTGACGAGAAAACAGCAAAAGCGGATCAGGAACTTCACACGATTACAAAAAAGGTGCGGGACATGCTCAAAGACTACGGTATCACCGTGCATACAATCGACCGGCGCATCAAACATTTGTACAGCCTGCACAAGAAGCTCAAGAATAAAGACATGAATATCGATGAGGTCTACGACATAGCTGCGATTCGCATCATCGTTGACACCGTTGAGGAGTGCTATCTCGCACTCGGCATCATTCATGGCGAATGGCGGCCGCTTCCCGGCCGCATTAAGGATTATATTGCAACGCCGAAGCCGAACGGCTACCAGAGTCTGCACACAAGTATTTTCACCGGCACCGGTTCGGTTATCGAAATACAAATACGCACGGAAGACATGCATACCATCGCAGAATTCGGCATCGCATCACATGTGGTCTACAAAGAATCGCCGCGTGCGGCCGAAAGCCTGCTTGCGACGCGTTCGCTCGTTGAAGGCACGGCAGCGCGTTCCCCCAAATGGATACATGAACTTGCTGAAACCAACAGGGACGAAAAACGGACGGCGACGTTCATAAAAAATCTAAAGGCGGACTTTCTCGGCGACCGTATTTTTGTATTCACTCCGCGCGGAGAGGTCATCGATTTGCCACATGACGCATCCCCCATCGATTTTGCCTATGCAATTCACACCGATCTCGGCGATCACGCATCGGGGGCCAGAATTAACGGTAAATTTGTCGCCCTCAACACCAAACTCGCGCACGGCGATATTGTTGAAATAGAGGCACGGGAAAACAGCAAACCGTCGGCAAAATGGCTCACCTGGGCAAAAACCAGTTTTGCCAAAAAGAAAATACGAGG
>CAZSMD010000016.1:0-5009 GCA_964608145.1 uncultured Candidatus Saccharibacteria bacterium
GACTGTTTGCGGTGGGGAAGAAGTTTTTGAATGAATAACTATGGCGGATAAAAAAGACGCAAAAAAACCAAGCGGCGGGGGAGGCCTCAAAAATGACGTAGAGGTACTCTCGACGATTTTCATTGCCATCATTGTGCTGTCAGTCATCGCGGGCATCATCGGCGGAATCGAACGCCGCCTCGGGACGTCGTTTGATGATTTTTCCTTTTCTTCCCTCGGCTCCTTTTTTAGGGACACGCTTTCTGAAAACACACCGCTCGGCACGCTTGTTATTGCCCACGGCGAAGCGTCCGTGTGGAAAACGGCCGCGCGTTCCATTCTTGCCGGCACACAGGAGAGCGGAGCTCTCGGACGCCTGACCGCGGGACCCGTTTTTGATGATGATGCAACCTGGTGGCGCGTAGATTTTGAACAGGACCCGGACGGATGGGTGGATGCCGATGAGCTGCGGCTTGAAGGAGGGTTTTTGGCGCGCGTAAAACGTATTTACATGCCCATCGCATGGACACTTTCCATTCTCGGCTGCATCGGTCTTCTATATTTTGCATACCGGTGGAGCATCGTCATGCGAGAGCACCGAGCGCAAATGCGCGTGCTTGAGCAAAAACTGTCAGGCACGGAAGTCAGCGAACGCAACGCACGCTTCGAACACATTCTTGATCTTGTGTCATCTGAAAACCCCGGTGACTGGCGTGTCGCGATTGTGGAAGCCGACATCATGCTCGACACACTGCTTGCTGACATGGGCTATGACGGCGATACTGTCGGCGACAAACTGAAGCGTGTTGAAAAGAGCGATATGACGACGCTTGACCTTGCGTGGGAAGCGCACAAGGTGCGCAACAACATTGCGCACCGCGGCTCGGATTTTATCTTGACGCACCGCGAAGCAAAGCGCGTTGTCGATCTCTACCGCCAGGTATTTGAGGAATTTGACGTGGTCTAGTGTTTTTCCGCGCGGTATACTGTAGCTATGGAACCACAACACGGCGAAGAGAGCTCAATTGAGTCGCTCAAACAAAAACTGTACACGCCCGGAGAGGAGAAAGTAACCGAGCTCAAACGTGCCCGCCTGCACGAAGAGACGGCGGATGTTCCTCTCGACTGGCAGCATGAACACGCGACACCCCAAACACTCGCTATGTCTCTCGCAAAACATCACACAAAGGCAAAATGGCTTTTCGGCGTCGCCATTCTTTTTTTCCTGGGTGCGCTTGGCGCCGCAGTGTTCTTTTTAACGAACGATCGCAATATTATTTCCGCGGAAAAAATCGACATGACGGTCACCGGCCCCGTCTCAATCTCTGCCGGGGATCCGCTTCCGCTTGCGGTTGAAGTGACAAACTATAACGCAGCGACACTTGAAATAGCGGATCTCGTGTTCGAATTTCCAAAAGGAACGCGCAGTGCAGAAGACGTGACGGAAGAACTCACCGATTACCGCGCCAGCCTGGGGGATATCCCGTCAGGATCGCGCGTTGCAACAGCAACAAAAGCAGTTCTGTTCGGCGAAGAGGGAAGTACGCACGACATCAACATCACGCTCGAATACCGTCTTGCCGGCTCGAACGCAATTTTCGTGAAGGAGAGCGTCTTTACCGTGACGGTCGGCTCGACGCCTCTTTCACTGACGGTCAGTGGGCCGCGGTCCATCAATTCCGGATCGGAGGTTGCAATAGACGTAGACGTTACTTCGAATACCCAGATTCCGATGGAAAATGTCGTTGTGCGCGCAGAATATCCGTTCGGGTTCACCTTTGCTGAATCGGAACCGGAGACGACGTACAGTGATTCGCTGTGGGCGCTTGGCGATATCGAGCCCGAAGGAAAACGCACCATTACGATTCGGGGAACGCTCGAGGGGCAGCAGGACGAGGATCGTATTTTCCGTTTCGAACTCGGCGTTGCGTCAAAGAGCGACAGCACGACTATCGGCACCTCGTTCGTCAAAGCGGAACATGAGGTCACTGTGGAGCGGCCGTTTATTGATCTGGTGCTTACCGCGAACGGAAGTGCACAGGAAACTGTTGTGGTGGGTCCGGGAACCACCGTGCGCGGCACGCTTACCTGGCGGAACAATCTGCCGGTAAAAATGAGCGATGCCATCGTGGAGGTTTCTCTCGGCGGCGTCGCATTTGATGAAGCGAATGTCTCGGCGCTTAACGGTTTTTATGATTCGGCAAAGAATACTATTCGCTGGGATAAGCAGGACGTTCCGGCGCTCGCGTTTCTCGATCCGGGAACAAATGGGGAAGTAAGCTTCGCATTCACTGTGCAAAGTGCGCAGAACCTCGGTGGCATTGTGACGAACCCGGAAATTCCGATTACAGCGCGCATCACCGCACTTCCGGTCGGCGAAGACCGTACCACGGAAAAAATCACGTCAGAGGCAATGCAGCGCGCACGCGTTGTTTCGACGCCGGACATTACTGCTGTGGCGCACTATGCCGATGGTCCTTTCACGAACACAGGACCCTTGCCGCCGAAGGTGGAAGAAAAAACCACGTATACGATTACGTGGGTGCTCACTAACTCGACTAATGAGCTTACGGACGGTGTCGTGAGCGCTGTCCTGCCTCAGTACGTTTCCTGGGAGAACGAGGTATCACCAAACAATGAAACTGTGACATATACGGCGTCATCAAGAACAGTTTCCTGGAAAGTAGGCACGGTCCAGGCAGGCGTCGGCTATACCAAAAAAGCACGCACAGCATCGTTTAAGATTGGTCTGACACCGTCTGCAACGCTTGCCGGTACGACGCCCATTCTTGCGGAGACGCCCTCTTTCTTTGCGAACGATACGTTTGTGGGAGGGGAAACGGGCGCCACAGGCAATGTTGTAACGACTTTCCTTGAAGATTTGTCTGTCCCCGTAAACCACAGCCGGGTGGTAGAGTAAGTTTCGCGAGCCGTGTGCTATAGTGTCAAAATATGGCCGAAGAAATACAGCGCCGCATCATCCACATAGACCCCTGGTCCGTCCTCAAGGCGATTCTTGTCGTTGTGGGTGTTATTGTGCTCTACGCACTTCACGATCTGGTTCTTGTCGTGCTCGCTGCAGTCGTCATTGCGTCTGCTATCGAGCCGGCAACGCGCTTTTTTATGCGGTACAAGATTCCGCGCACGCCGGCGGTCGTGTTCATCTACGTTGTCATTGCCGCCGTGCTTTTCGGTATTGTGTACCTTGTGCTGCCGACGCTTCTGTTTGACGCCGCAGGGTTTCTCTCAAAGCTTCCGTCATATGCGAATGTAGTGACGCTCCCGCCGTTTCTTGAACAGTTCAGCACGGCGTCCTCGACGGGCGTTCTCCAGGGTATTTCCGAAACACTTTCCGCGCGCGACCTCGTCTCGGGTTTCCGTTCGCTTCTTGAAATTCCGGGCGGCGTCTTTCAGGTGGTGAGCAATGTGTTCGGCGGCGTCTTCTCCTTCATTCTGATTGTTGTCTTTTCTTTTTACTTTTCCGTTCAGGAAAACGGCATTCAAAATTTTCTCCGCATTATCGTGCCGCACCGAAATCAGGCGTATGCCATCAATCTCTGGGAACGATCTCAGCGAAAAATCGGCCAGTGGATGCAAGGACAGCTTCTCCTCATGCTCTTGGTCGGCGTACTCGTATTTCTCGGCCTGACCATTCTCGGCGTCCGGCATGCGTTTCTTTTTGCCATCCTTGCGGGTCTGCTTGAGCTCATTCCGCTTTTCGGCCCCATTCTTTCGAGCATTCCTGCGGTACTCGTTGCGTTTGGAGACGGCGGTCTTTCGACGGCGCTGCTTGTGGTCGGCCTCTACATCATCATCCAGCAATTTGAAAATCACCTCATTTATCCGCTTGTCGTCAACAAAGTCGTCGGTGTTCCCGCAATGGTCGTTATTTTAGCCCTTATTATTGGTGCGGAACTCGGCGGTTTTCTGGGCGCCATTCTTTCGGTTCCGATTGCCGCGGCGCTCATGGAGCTCGTCAATGACATCAAACATCAGAACGAATCGGCAGATGCGCTCCGCGATGCCAGTTAGTGTATGAAAGGAAAACCGGTGTACGTAACAACAACGCTTCCGTATGTAAACAGCGATCCGCATATCGGCTTTGCGCTTGAAATTGTGCAGGCAGATGCGTATGTTCGGGCGCGTCGTCTTATGGGCGACGAGGTTTTTTTCAATACCGGTACCGATGAACACGGACAAAAGATTTTTGAAAAAGCGCAGGAAGAGGGGAGAGAGGTGCAGGAATATGTGAATGCCTTTGCTGAGCGGTTTCGCGAACTTAAAGGAAAGCTCGATCTCTCGAACGACGCCTTTATCCGCACGACGGACCCGCACCACGTGAGCGCTGCGCAGGAATTATGGAAACGCTGTGAAGCGGCGGGCGATATCTACAAAAAAGAGTTTGAGGGGCTGTATTGCATCGGTTGCGAGCGCTTTCTTGCTGACCGTGATTTGGTGAACGGCGCGTGTCCGCTCCATCCGAACCTTACCCCGGAAATGGTTAAGGAAGAAAATTATTTCTTCCGCTTCTCGAAATATACCGATGCGCTCCGCACGTATATATCAGACGAAACGGTTGTTCCGAGAACGCGCAAAGCGGATGCACTCCAATTCATCGAAGAAGGACTTCCGGATTTTTCTATTTCGCGCAAAAAAGAACGTATGTCGTGGGGTATTCCCGTGCCGGGGGATGATGAGCATGTGATGTACGTGTGGTTTGATGCGCTCACCAACTACATCTCGACGCTCGGCTGGCCCGAAGACGCCGACGGCAACTTTGAAAAATTCTGGAACGGCGGCGAAACCGTCCAGGTTGCGGGGAAGGATCAGATTCGGTTTCAGTCGCTTATGTGGCAGGCGATGCTCCTGTCTGCGGGCATCAAGGCGACGAATAAGGTGTTTTATCACGGTTTTGTGACTTCGGGCGGTCAGAAAATGAGCAAATCGCTCGGGAATGTTATTGACCCGATTGCGTATGTGGACGAGTTTGGCACGGATGCGGTGCGCTATTTCCTCCTGCGGCATATCCA
>CAZSMD010000016.1:5109-7567 GCA_964608145.1 uncultured Candidatus Saccharibacteria bacterium
ATGTGGACGAGTTTGGCACGGATGCGGTGCGCTATTTCCTCCTGCGGCATATCCATCCGTTTGAAGATTCTGATTTTACCCGGGACCGTTTTATCGAGGATTACAATGCAAACTTGGCGAACGGTCTTGGCAATCTCGTTTCGCGCGTGATGAAACTGGCGGAAACACATCTCGACGCGCCTGCGGACATTTCTGAACACGAAGCATTTGATGACTACCTGGGCCTGCTTTCCGCATATCAGTTCAACGAGTCCTGCGATCTCATCTGGAAGGAGATAGCCGCGTGTGATGTGCGTATCCAGGAAGAAAAACCGTTTTCAGTCATCAAAACTGACCCGGAAAAAGGGAAAGCGCAAATCGCCGATCTCGTGCGAACCGTGTATCGCATTGCGCGGATGTTGCATCCGATTATGCCCGCAACGTCGGCGCTGATTAAGCAGGCGGTGAAGGAAAACAAAAAACCGGAGAATTTATTCGCGAGAAGGGACTGATATGCGTCTCGCGTATTTTGACATTCATTCACATCTCGATTTTCCTGATTTCGACGCGGACCGCGACGACGTCATTAAACGCATGCGAGAGGAGGGGATTGCGACTATTACAATCGGTACCGAGGAAGCCACGTCACAGAAAGCAGCAGCGCTTGCGGAGACGCATACGCACATTTTTGCATCGGTTGGCGTCCACCCAACACACGACGGGGCGACATTTGCAGCCGATGCGTTTGCCGGGCTGCTTTCGCCGCGCGTCGTTGCGGTTGGTGAGTGCGGACTCGATTACTTCCGTCTTGAGGGGGACGTGGATGCGGTAAAAAAAGCGCAGCGGGAGTCGTTCGAAGCGCAGATTGCATTCGCAGATGTGCACGCTCTTCCGCTCATGATTCATGCGCGTCCGACAAAGGGCACAATGGATGCATACAACGACACACTCGACCTCATCGAAGCGGTTATCGCGAAAGGCGGTTTGAAGCGCCGCGGGAATTTCCATTTTTTTGCCGGTGACGTCGCCGTTGCGCGCCGTGCGCTTGACCTCGGCTTCACGCTTTCGTTCGACGGGCCGATTACATTTGCGCGCGACTATGACGAGGTCATCAGATTCGCGCCGCTTTCCATGATTATGGCGGAAACCGACGCGCCGTTTGCCGCACCGGCACCCTATCGCGGGAAACGAAACAGTCCGCTCTTTGTGCCGTATATTGTTGAGGCAATTGCTTCAATTCGCGGGGAGAGCCTGGGTCCGATTAAGGAGGCCATGGTCCAAAATGCCGTCCGCGTCTTCGCCCTCGAGGACAAGATAAAGGAAATCTAAAGGCTTATTTGCGTTTTTAGAGCGCTCGTGGTATCATCTCATCCTATGAGTGAAAAAGAGGCAGCTCTTTCAGCTGACGCTGAAATGGCGGAAACACAAGAGAATAGCGGAGACGAGGACACCCGAGTATACGAAATCGGGCTTCATGTCGTGCCGTCAGGCGGCGAGGAAGGCGCGCAGGAAGAGTTCACAGCCATTCGCGCTGAAATCGCACGTCACGGAGGCAGCATCATTTCTGAAGAAGCCCCGACACTTTTGACGCTTGCCTACAAAATGCAGAAAGATATTGACCGCAAGCGTTATACCTACACCAACGCATATTTCGGCTGGATTAAGTGCGATTTGACCCCCGAAGCGGCGCACGCTCTTAAGGATTTTGTCGCAAACCGCAAGCACGTGTTGCGCTACCTGCTCATCAAGACAACCCGCGAAACATTTGTACGCCAGCTTCCGCAGCTTGCACGGGAGCGCCATGAGCGCGCGCTCCACAAGGAGGGAACCGCAGCGGATGCACCGGCGGCACTTGTGCCGGAGACACCGATGACCGTTGAGGCCATGGACGCTGAAATCGATAAGCTTATCGTTGAATAGTATGTACCTCAACAAAGCCCTTATTTTTGGAAATCTGACCCGTGATCCTGAAATGAAGTCGCTTCCTTCGGGCACGTCGGTAACCACATTTTCAATCGCGACAAACCGCGTTTGGAACGATAAGGACGGCAAGCGCCAGGAATCGACGGACTACCACAACATTGTTGTTTTCGGTCGCCAGGCGGAAACGAGCGCGCAGTACCTTCGAAAGGGCGCATCAGCGCTTGTGGAGGGTCGCATCGTAACGCGGAGCTGGGACGGCGGAGACGGACAGAAGCGATATCGCACTGAAATTGTTGCAGACCGCGTTCAGTTCGGTCCGCGCGCAGGCGGTGCAGGTTACAGCGGTGGAGAAGCAGCTCCCAAACAGGCGGCGGCAAAACAGGGAGAACCGCAGCTCGATACCATCGAATATCCTGACGCAAATGACGAAGGTATTAATCCCGAAGATATTCCATTTTAAGATATATGACCAAGCACTGTTTCTTCACACAGAACAATATTAAGCAAATCGACTACAAGGACGTCGACCTCTTGAAGCAGTTTTTGAACCCGTACG
>CAZSMD010000016.1:7667-10033 GCA_964608145.1 uncultured Candidatus Saccharibacteria bacterium
AAGCAAATCGACTACAAGGACGTCGACCTCTTGAAGCAGTTTTTGAACCCGTACGGCCGTTTGAAAACGCGTCGCTACACAGGCGTGTGCGGCAAGCACCAGCGTGAGCTTGCAACTGCGGTAAAGCGGGCGCGATTCATGGGATTTCTTCCGTATATCGCCCGATAACTACAAAAAACTGCCCCGCGTATGCGGGGCAGTTTTCGTTGTGTATTATTCGGCTCGGCCGACGTACTCGCCGGTTTCGGTGTTGATTTCGACGAGCGTTCCTTCTTCCACAAACATCGGCGTTGTAATCATTGCGCCCGTTTCAAGCTTCACAAGTTTGTTGCCACCCTGTGCGGTATTGCCGCGCACGTTTGGCGGCGCCTCGACAACTTTGTAGGTCACCTTAATCGGCAGTTTGACACCGATGGGGCGGTCCTCAAAGAAAAGTCCTTCAACCTCCATTTTTTCCTTGAGGAACTTTTTCTGCTCGCCGAGGATTTCCTCGGGGAGGGTGATGCGCTCTCCGGGGTTTCCGGCACGGTGGAACCACCATTCGCCGCGCGAGCTGTAAATGAATACGAGCGGCCGTTTCTCCAGCTCAGCCTCCTCCGCTTTGTCGGATACGTGGAATGAGTACTCGGTAACCTTACCGGTGATGAGGTTCTTTAGTTTTGTCGCATTAACCGGTTTTCGCTGCTGTTTACGAAAAACGTGCGAGTCCAAGACCTCGTAGGGTGCTCCGTCCATGATAATTACTTTTCCTGATCGGATTTCGTTGTATACAAGCATACATTTTTTTCAAAAATAAAACGCGAGTGCGCCGCGTAAGCGCCCCTACAGTACCAAAAAAGTGTTATTCCCGCAAGCTAGATTTCGTGGAGTTTTTCGCGGATTTCCTTGAGGAGCTGTTTGTGGACCTCCTTGTTTTCTTTCAAAAATGAGCGTGCGGCATCGTATCCGCGGCCGAGCATGATGTCGCCGTATTTGTAGGAAGCGCCGCTTTTCTCAAGAAGTTCGTATTTTTCACCAAGAACGAGCATTTCACCTTCGCGCGAAATGCCTTCGTTATACACAAGGTCGAATTCCGCCTGCTTGAACGGTGCGGCGACTTTGTTTTTAACGACCTTGACCCGCGTTCGTCCGCCGATGACATCCTCGCCCTTCTTAATCTGCGCGATGCGGCGGACATCGAGACGCACTGAAGCGTAAAATTTGAGCGCGTTTCCGCCCGGTGTTGTTTCGGGGTTTCCGAACATGACGCCGATTTTCATGCGGATCTGGTTGATGAAGATGACGATAGTATTGCTGCGTGCGACGATTGCGGTCAGCTTGCGCAGCGCCTGACTCATAAGCCGCGCTTGTTTGCCGACATGTTGTGCCCCCATTTCGCCCTCGATTTCGTCCTTCGGCGTGAGAGCAGCGACAGAGTCAATCACGATGACATCAATTTTTCCGGTGCGCACGAGCGATTCAACGATTTCAAGCGCCTGTTCTCCCGTGTCCGGCTGCGAAATGAGAAGCTCGTCTATTTTGACGCCGAGGTTTCTGCTGTACACAGGGTCCATTGCGTGCTCTGCGTCCACGTAGGCGCAGACACCGCCTGCTTTCTGTGCCTCTGCCACAACGTGAAGCGCAAGTGTGGTTTTCCCCGACGATTCAGGTCCGTAAATTTCAACAATGCGTCCGCGTGGAAGCCCGCCGATGCCGAGCGCGGCATCGAGCCCCAAAGAGCCGGTCGAAATCGCCGCGATGTCCACCTTGGGCGTTTCTCCCAGTTTCATGATTGCATCCTCTCCGAATTTGGTCTTTATCTGCTTGATGGTGTTTTCAATGTCGCTCATCGGGCGTCCTCCCGAGGTGTGCGCCTCAATTTCTTTTGTTTCCTTTTGTTTTTTGGGTGCCATATGTTTGTGTTAGGTGAATCAGTATACGCTACGCGGATAAAATTTTTCTCAAGATTCCGAAGAGGGCATTTCTTCAGGCGGAGCCGCCTCAATGTCGGGCGTTGTCGTGCCCAAAACAGTCGGCAGTTGGCCCGTAAACACAATTTCGCGTGTGAGCGTGGTTTCGTTTTCGAACCGGTCAGAAGCGGTAAGCGTCATTTTGTTATACCCCGGGAGAAACACAACGCGTTCACTGAACCTGCCTTCCTCGTCTATAAAAATAGGCCGGCCGTTGAGAGTAATGCGCGCGATGTTCCGTGCGGTTCCCGCCACATCAACAGCGCTTTCAGTTATTGCCGCACCGTCCTCGGGGAAGGAGAGCGTCACACGCGGTCCGCCGAAATATTCGCGGAACTCGAACATGCCGTAGACGCCTACAAAGCCGATGGCGAGTGTGACTGCCGCTATTTTGATGAATCGTCGCGTCGCGTGCAT
>CAZSMD010000017.1:0-9796 GCA_964608145.1 uncultured Candidatus Saccharibacteria bacterium
CAGGGATTTGTCGTTATTCCGGAAACCATGATGACCACCTTTGAGGATCTGCCGAATGCGGATGGTTCCAAGGAAGACGCTGTAGTTATCGGCATGAAAGCATCAATCCGCGCCATTGCCATCGACAGCAATGTGCTTGCAGAAGCAGTCGCACGAACACGCGTTTCTGATTACGCCGGCGAACAAGTCCGTTTCCTCGACCCGGGTTCAATCACGCTTGCAACAACAAACCCTGTTTCACTCGCCGAGCTGCCGGAAACATTTGACGTATCGGTCTCCGGCTCGGGCACGCTTGTCTGGGTTATCGACACCGAGGCACTCCGCCAGGACCTGATTGGTGTGCACAAGAGTCTCGCCGAAGCAGTGTTCAAACGGCACGCTGCAATCCAAAAAGCAGACCTCGTTGTGAAGCCGTTCTGGCGCCGCAGTCTTCCTGACAACGCTGAAGCGATTGAAATCGTCGAAAGCACTAAAGAGTTCTCCTCATGAAGTCAGTAAACGATAAGGGTGAAATCGCCAACGCACTCGTAGTTGAAGCGCTCCCAAACGCCCAGTTTCGCGTTGCAATCAAAGGCAAAAAACCGGAACCGGCAGGTGAGGGAAGCGACTCCGCAGAACCGGAAACCGTTATCGCCTACCTCGCGGGCAAAATGCGCCTGCACCGCATCCGTGTGCTTGTCGGAGACACCGTTGAAGTGCTCCTTGACCCCTATGGCGGCAAGCCAAGGATTATACGAAGACTCTAAAGGGTCTTTTTGGGGATAGCCTGTTGCACAAAAATGGGCACTGTGTTACTATGCGCACGTCTATGACTGGGGTCGTTTTGTGGCCTTGGGAGAGACCCACAAGGTGGTTTTTTGTTCGCCACCACATTTTTGGCCTCAGGCCTCAATTTTTATGAAAGTAAAATCAGCGGTAGCAAAACGATGCAACAAATGTAAACTCGTCCGACGCAAAGGACGCTTGCATGTCGTGTGCGACAATCCGCGTCATAAACAGCGCCAAGGCTAGCAGTAGCGGAAAGTAGAAAGTCCATAAAGTTTTTAAAGAAGAATCCCAATCACAAAGACTTTAGAACTTTACGAACTTGATGAACTTGATGAACTTCTTATGAGAATTGCAGGAATCACACTACCGGATAATAAACGTATTGCTTTTGCACTCACTGCCGTCTACGGCATCGGCCCTTCTCGTGCCCAAAAAGTTCTCGCTGAGGCATCTGTTGATTCGACAAAGAAGGCATCCGACCTTTCAGAAAAAGAAGAGCAGGCAATTCGTAAAGCACTCGAAAACTACATCCTTGAAGGAGATTTGAAACGCGAAGTATCAGGAAACATCAAACGATTAAAAGACGTCATGTGCTACCGCGGCATGCGCCACAGCCGACGTTTGCCGGTTCGCGGACAGCGCACGAAGACGAACTCCCGAACGGTTCGCGGCAACGTCCGCAAGACCATGGGTTCAGGAAAGCGTAAGGTTGATCTCAAGTAATTTCATATGGGAAAGAAACGCGTTGCAACAAAAGCAGGGGCTGCAGGAGAAGGAACCGCACAGGGCGGGTCACGTGTTTCGCGCAAGCGTCTTGAACGCGGTATTTTGCACGTTGAGGCAACCTACAACAACACCAAAGTTGATTTGAGCGACATGGACGGCAACACCATCGTCTGGTCATCGAGCGGCACCTTGGGATTTAAGGGTGCAAAGAAAGGAACGCCGTTTGCGGCTGCAAAAGTAGGCGAGCACCTGGGCGACCAGGCAAAGACCTTGGGTATCAAGGAAATCGCCGTTGTGGTAAAGGGCGTTGGTTCAGGACGTGAGTCCGCAATCCGCTCATTTGCTGCAAAGAGCGGCGCAACGATTTTGGCGCTTGAAGACCGAACACCGGTTCCTTTTAACGGACCGCGACCTAAGAAGCCGCGACGCGTATAACATTGTATGAAACGACCAAAACGATTTAAAATCGCACGACGATTGGGACCCGCTGTCTTTGAACAGGCACAGACGGAGCGCTTTGCGCTTGCTGCAGCCCGCAAAGAAAAGACCGCCCGCCAGTCAAAGCACAAGCGCAATCTTTCCGCATACAACCTCGCACTCCGCGAGAAGCAGCGCGTCCGCTTCCACTACGGTATTACCGAACGCCAGATGCAGAACTATGTGAAGGCAGCCATGAAAGGCGGCGCAAATCCTGCCTACGAATTTTTCGCACACCTCGAATCACGCCTCGACAACGTTGCACACCGCATCGGTTTGGCAACAACACACCGCGGAGCACGCCAGATGGTCGCCCACGGTCACCTGACGGTGAACGGCAAGCGCATGCGCGTTCCGTCACACTGCATTTCGATTGGTGATGTCATCGCAGTTCGCGGCGGCAGCAGCGGAAAAACATTGTTCACGGCAAGCGCAGAACGCATGAAGGAGCACGCGCTCCCGTCATGGATTGTGCTTGATGAGAAGGCAGGCGGATGGAAAATCACCGGCCGACCGGGTCAGGACGAAATTCCGAGCGCATTCAATTTCCCGGCTATTATTGAGTTTTATTCCCGTTAGTAGTTGCTTTTAGTAATTTAACGATTGAGTTATGGACTACACTATTCATCTCCCATCACAACCGAAAATTGTCATGGAGAAAGGCAATGCAGGGATGTACCAAATTGACGGCTTGTATCCCGGATACGGCCACACGCTTGGTAACTCACTGCGACGTATCGTGCTTTCCTCGATTCCCGGTGCCGCTATCACGAGCATCAAAATCGACGGCGTACCGCACGAGTTTTCAACCGTTGAAGGCGTTTCTGAAGACGTCGTCACGCTTATTTTGAAGCTGAAGCAGGTTCGTTTTGAGCTCACGACCGACGAACCGCAGACCGTTACCCTCAAGGTTACGGGCCCTCGGGAAGTCACCGCGGGCGATATTACGGTTCCCGGACAGGTCCGCGTTTTGAATCCGGAGCACCCGATTGCAACCGTCACTGCAAAGAAAGAACTCGCAATTGAAATGCGCATTGAAAAAGGCCTCGGCTACATGCCGAAGGAAGAAGTACACAAGGAGCGCGTGGAAATCGGCACGATTGCGCTTGATGCCGTTTTTACACCGATTCGCCGCGCAACATACGAAGTTGAAAACATGCGTGTCGGCGACCGCACGGACTACAACCGTCTCAAGATGTACATCGAAACAGACGGAACGCTTACGCCTCGCGCGGCGCTTGAACAGTCAATCGCCATCATGATCCGCCAGCTGAAGGCAATCGTCGGCTTTGAAGAGGACGAGGAGGAAGAACTCGAGGCACCGGCACATGAATCCGCAGAGGGCGAAAAGGAAACCGAAGGAGAGGACGTCAAAGAATTCCTCAAGACCCGCATCGAATCTCTTGATCTTTCAACGCGAACAGCAAACGCGCTGACCGGTGCAAACATCCGCACTGTCGGCGGTCTCGTACGCAAGAAAGAAGCAGATTTGCTCGAGCTTGAAGGATTGGGTGACAAGGGTCTCCAGGAAATCCGCCGTGCGCTTGCAAACTACGGCGTAACCTTGAAGAGTTAAAAGTTTATAAGGTTCTTAAAGTTCATAAAGACAGACGACTTCTTCAACTGCTACTTTATAACTTTACAAACTTTCCACATTACAAACTGATTTATGCGACACAGCAACGCAAACAGAAAATTCGGACGAACAACGGACGCACGCCGGGCTTTTATGCGCAGCCTCGCATTGGGATTGATTCGAAACGGACAGATTCGCACAACGCACGAACGCGCCAAGGAGCTCCGACCGTTCATCGAAAAGCTCATCACGAAGGCAAAGCGCGGAACGCTTGCTGACCAGCGCCTCATCAGCGCTTCACTCGGCACCAACGAGCGTGCATCCGTTAAGAAATTGCTTGACACGATTGCACCGACCTATAAAGATAGGGCCGGCGGCTACACCCGCATTACCCGCTTGCCGGTTCGCAAGAGCGACGGCGCGGCAATGGCAGTAATCGCTTTCGTATAACTCTATGATTACCTTCGACGCACAAAAGAAAAAGCTCGGACGACTCGCAAGCGAGGTTGCCTCAGAACTCATGGGCAAAAACACCACGGGTTTTGTCCGCTACGCGGCACCGGAGAAGGAGGTGCACGTCATCAACCTTTCAAAGATTGTCATTGAGCCGAAAAAAGCACGCGACACTAAGCACGTGAAGTACAGCGGTTACCCGGGCGGTTTGCGCGAGGAATCGCTTGCTCACACGATTGAAAAGAAGGGTGTGAAGGAAGTATTCCGCCGTGCGGTCTACGGCATGTTGCCGAAGAACAAGCTCCGTTCGGAAATGATTAAGCGCCTCAAACTTGAAGACTAATATGACCGAGAAAAAAGCCAAAAAAGCATACGAAGAGGGAATCGGCCGCCGCAAGCGTGCAATCGCGCGCGTGCGCCTTTCAGAAAGCTCAAAACCGTCCTTCGTCGTGAACGACAAAGACCTCAAGGAGTACTTCCCGCTCGCTGACATCCAGAAACTCGCGCAGGAAGCGCTGCTCCTGACCGATCTCCGCAAGACAACGGCTGTTTCGGCACGCGTAAACGGCGGCGGCGTCTCATCACAGGCGGAAGCGATTCGTCTCGGCACCGCACGCGCAATTCTCAAGGAACACCCGGACCTTCGCGCAACACTCAAACACGCAGGATTCTTGAAACGCGACCCTCGACAAGTCGAGCGCAAAAAATTCGGTTTGCGAAAAGCTCGACGTGCGCCTCAGTGGAGCAAACGCTAATTCTGTTTCTATACAAGACCACGCATTGGCGCAGTGGGGGAAGTTCCCGCACGTTTTTATCGTGATATCGTAACGACACACAATCACCATGCGACATCCCAAAAAAGACACACACGAGGAAGATATTGTCGTTGAGGAGGACGCGGCGCCGCACTCTTCGTTCAAACACAAAACCGACTCCGACCTCAAAAAAGAGCTCGAGCATGCAAAAAAAGAGCGCGCCGAATACCTCGACGGATGGCAGCGTGCAAAAGCGGAGCTCGTGAACAGCAAAAAAACGTTTGAAAACGACAAGAAACGCTACCGTGACCTCGCCACCGAGGACATCATTTCCGAACTCATTCCCGTTTTGGACAGCTTTGACATGGCGTTCCGTGACAAGAACGCATGGGAATCGGCTCCGGAAAACTGGCGCCGCGGTGTTGAATACATTTATAATCAGCTTCTTGCCGTCCTTGAACGAAACAACGTCACGCAGATCGCTCCGGTAGGCGCGCCGTTTAACCCCGCGGAACATGAATCGATAGGCGTTACACCGGTTGAAACGGAAAGAGAGCACCACAAAGTGCAGACCGTCGCGCAGAAAGGATACCGGCTGAAAGATAAAGTAATCCGGGCAGCGCGCGTAACCGTAGGAGAATATAAAAGTTAAAAGCAAAAAATTAAAAAGTAGTAATCACTCACAATCGTATGACAAAGATTCTTGGTATCGACTTGGGAACGACGAACTCAGCAATGGCAATCATTGAGGGAGGAGAGCCGTCCGTGCTCGAAAACAGCGAGGGCGGTCGTACGACGCCGTCCGTGGTCGCTATTTCAAAGACCGGCGAGCGTCTGGTGGGTCTTATCGCACGCCGTCAGGCCGTTACAAACCCCAAAAACACGATTTACGGCATCAAACGCCTTATGGGGCACAAGTTTGACGAAGACGCGGTAAAACGCGAAAAAGAGGCCGTACCGTTCGAAATCATGAAGGGTGCGGACGGCGGTGCCGAGGTCAAGTTGAATGACAAAACCTACCGTCCTGAGGAGGTCTCCGCAATGATTCTCGCAAAGCTGAAGGCGGACGCTGAAGCCCGCACCGGCGAGAAAATCACAAAAGCGGTCATCACCGTTCCGGCATATTTCAACGACGCACAACGCAAAGCGACAAAGGACGCCGGCAAAATTGCAGGCCTCGATGTTGAGCGCATCATCAACGAACCGACGGCAGCCGCACTCGCATACGGTTTTAACAAACGCAAAAACGAACAGATTGTCGTCTTTGACTTCGGCGGCGGCACCTTCGATATTTCCGTGCTTGAAGTATCCGAGGATGTGGTGGAGGTAAAGGCCACCGGCGGCGACAGCCACCTGGGCGGCCGCGACATCGACCAGAAAATCGTGAAGTGGATTCTTGAAGAATTCAAGAAGGAGTCCGGCATCGACATCTCAAAGGACCCTTTGGCGCTTCAGCGTCTTGATGAGGCCGCAGAAAAAGCAAAGCACGAACTCTCGACGACAACGGAAACCGAAATCAACCTGCCGTTCATTACATCGGGCGAATCAGGCCCCCAGCACCTGCTTCTCAAGATGAGCCGCGCAACGCTCGAATCAATCGCGCGCGAATACATCGACCGGGCAATTGAAATCACAAAACAGGTCATCAGCGATTCACCGTTCAAGAAAGAAGACATCGACGAAGTTATTCTCGTCGGCGGTCAGACGCGCATGCCCGCGATTCAGGCAGCGGTCAAAGAATACTTCGGCAAGGAGCCCAACCGCACCATCAACCCCGATGAAGTTGTCGCCATGGGCGCAGCAATTCAGGGAGGCATTCTCCAGGGTGACGTGCGCGACGTTTTGCTGCTTGACGTAACGCCGCTTTCGCTCGGTATCGAGACTTTGGGAGGCGTTGCGACAAAACTCATCGAAAAGAACACGACCGTTCCCGCAAACAAGTCGCAGGTATTCTCGACTGCGGGAGACAATCAGACGTCCGTGGAAATTCACGTTGTCCAGGGAGAACGTCCGATGGCGGCGGACAACCGCACGCTCGGCCGCTTTATCTTGGACGGCATTCCGCCCGCACCGCGCGGCGTTCCGCAGGTTGAAGTATCCTTTGACATCGATGCAAACGGTATCCTGACCGTCAAAGCAAAGGACAAATCATCAGGAAAAGAACAGTCCATCAAAATCGAAGGAAGCTCGGCGCTTTCAGACGATGACATCAAGCGCATGCAGGCAGAAGCTGAAAAACACGCGGATGAGGACCGAAAGAAAAAAGAGACGGCGGATGCAAAAAACGGCGCGGATCAGCTAATTGCAATGACTGAAAAAGCGCTGGCAGACGCCGGTGACAAGGTTCCGGAAGATATCAAAAAACCGATTCAGGAAAAAGTTGACGCGCTCAAAAAGGCAAAGGATACTTCGGATGTTGCAGAAATCAAAAAAGCATCTGACGAACTTTCGCGCGAAGTGCAGAAAATAGGGGAGCACTTGTCAAAACAGCAGCAGACACCGCCAACAGAAGAGCCGCCGAAGGAAGGAGAGGGTAAAGAGTAAGAACACCAAAAAACACCCGCGAGCTCTAACTCGCGGGTGTTTTTACTTCCCGCTTCTGTATTTTTATGCTATAATCTCGCACCACGTATGAAAGACTATTACTCAATTCTGGGCGTCTCCAAGGGCGCTTCGAAAGACGACATCAAAAAGGCGTTCCACAAGCTTGCCCACAAATACCACCCCGACAAAAAGGGCGGGGACGAGGCAAAATTCAAGGAGGTGAGCGAGGCATACCGCGTGCTTTCTGACGACAAAAAGCGCTCGCAGTACGATCAGTTCGGCACCGCGGACATGAACGGCGCCGGCGGATTCTCCGGATTTAACGGATTCTCGGGATTCCAGGGATTCGACTTTTCAAACTTTACGCAAGCCGGAGGTGTTGAATTTGATTTGGGCGATATCTTCGGCGAAATGTTTGGTGCCGGCGGACGGCGCGGACGCACCCGCCGCGGACGCGATATCTCCATGGACATCGAGCTCGATTTCAAGGACGCTGTCTTCGGTGTTGACCGCAGCGTGCTCATCACCAAAACAACGACCTGCGAAACCTGCAAAGGTGACGGCGGCAAACCGGGAACACCGAAAGAAACGTGCAAAACCTGCAACGGCAAAGGCAAAATTCACGACACTAAGACCTCCATCTTCGGCACATTCTCGACGGTAAGCACCTGCACCGCCTGCTACGGCAAAGGTGAGGTTCCGAAAGAAAAATGCACGACCTGCAAAGGCGCAGGCATTATCCGCGGACAGCAGGAAGTAAAAATCCGCGTTCCCTCGGGCATCAACGACGGCGAAATGATCCGCCTCTCGGGCGCCGGTGAAGCGATTCAAAACGGCACACCCGGAGATTTGTATGTAAAAATCCACGTCAAAAAACATCCGCTCTTCACAAAAGAGGGGAATGACCTTGTCATGGACATGAATGTAAAGCTCACGGAAGCGCTCCTCGGCGCAAAGAAAACAATTGAAACGTTGGATGGTGCCAATGAAGTGACAATCCCCGCAGGCGTCAAAACAAACGACCTCATTCGCATCAAAGGAGCGGGCGTTCCCATGGAAGGCGCTCAGCGCGGCAATTTGCTCATCCGCGTCACCGTGGACATTCCCGAAAAACTCTCACGCAAGGCAAAAGAGTACGTCGAAAAACTCAAAGAAGAGGGGTTGTAAGAAATTCACACGAAACCAGCGAGTTTAAACCCGCACATCTGCGCACTCTTGAAAAGAGTGTGTTTGTGTGTTAAAATCATACTACCATGAAAATCGCGATAAATATAACCAGAGAACCGCTTGCGGGAATTACTAACACAAACCTGAGCCTTCTGGACCATCTGCACGGATCCGATATTTCTTTTACGGGTATTGAGCTAAACGCTTTTCGAAAGTTTAAATCACCGATTGTTTATCGGCACCTTTCACCTGCGTGGTTCAACCATCACATCATCAGTATCTGCGATTTTCAATTGAACAAAATTGTAAAGCGGTCAAAAACACTTCCCGATTTTAAAAAACAGTTTCGTCCGATTATCAACAACGTTCGGGATATCTTACGTAACGAAAAGCCTGACGTTGTACTCCTCAACGGAACCTACTACATACCGTGGATTATTTCTGTAGCCGCTCACGAAGAGGGTATCCCGATTGTCCTGTGGTACGCCGGCGTATTGACAAAAGAAGTTGCATACATGACGCCACATTTTCAAAAAATATTCCGCTCTCTGGAACGGTCTATCATTGCATCTGCTAATCGAATAATCTTTCCTTCAAAAGTGTGCAAGGACGCTGTATGCTCCGAAGTTGCTTGTCCTGAAACAGTAAAAAAGGGTGTGGTTATCCCAAACCCGATAGCCCCTCTGTTCACACGAAGCCCTATAATTGAGCAGTCCGTTCAAAACAGAATCGCGTTTATTGGCAGATACAGCCCCGTCAAAAACGGCGACGGTTTTTTTGATTTACACAAAAAATTGCTCAAGAACGGATGGAAGCATGCGGCAACTATGGTAACTGAATTTGGAAAACAAAAGCCCAAAAAGCTTCCGGCGACCATGGAGGCGCTCCCGAGCATGAGTGCGGAGGAACTAAAAACATTCTACGCCACGCAAGGGCTCATTATTTCTCCCTCGCATTTTGAAACATTTGGTAACGTCCCTATAGAAGCGGTGTGTATTGGCATACCCGTACTGGTGAATTCGACAATGGGATGTTCCGAGGTTCTCATTGATGCAGGACTCGAAAACATGGTCGTCGATTTTAATGATTCCGAGGAGGTTATGCGACGGACTCGTCAGCTGTGTGGGCAACACATACTTCCAAGACAGGTCAATAACATTCGTAAAACTGTTGACACAAAGTATGTGGCACAGAAAATTCTCGCGGTCCTAAAAAAGGCATCCAGCAGTACGATGTCGTTTACAAAGCAAAAGAGTACGTCGAAAAACTCAAAGAAGAGGGGTTGTAAAACTTGCGTTGTTTCAAATACTCTGATATAGTTTTCCTCGGA
>CAZSMD010000018.1:0-9233 GCA_964608145.1 uncultured Candidatus Saccharibacteria bacterium
TACCCGCGGGCAAATGATGCGGCAAATACGGATATCAACCAGCCAAATATCCTTTTAGTTAAAACAGGGAATGAGCTCCACGGTCCCCAAGACGAGATGTTTTTGAATCGGGATCATGTTGTACTGCTCCAACCACTCCGTAGTGATTCGCAGGTAGTTCAAACAATCGCCTCGTACGAAGCCTCGCAATAGCGCTTGAATGAAAATGCGCCTCGGGTACAATGAGGCGGGTTCTTTCTATCCACGACCGGCGGCTGCACTCACATAGAACATATATTGGAGCTTCGCACCGCCGGTCATGCATGGACGGAACTCATCACGAAGCGCGGCGAGAGCCGCGCTTCTCTCGTGGTAAAATGCATGGTGTCATGTTGAATCCCAAAGAAAACGAAACATTGGCTCTTCACACAACACTTCGCGTCGGCGGTCCGGCGCGTTTTTTCTTTTGTATACAAACGCTCTCTGACCTTGAAGAAGCGGTTCTGTTTGCGGAAGCAAAGCGTCTGCCGGTCCTTGTGCTCGGGGGCGGTTCCAACGTGTTGTTTGGGGACAGCGGATTTTCCGGAGTCGTTTTGCACATGAAATTACCGGGAGTCGAGTACAGAAAAGAAGGACTGTGCGTTTATGTTACTGCCGGCGCGGGAGAGGACTGGGATGCATTTGTTGCGGAAACAACAAAGAGAGGACTGTGGGGGCTTGAGAATCTGTCGGCAATTCCCGGGACTGTCGGAGCGGCGCCCGTTCAAAATGTCGGCGCCTATGGTGTTGAGGCGAAAGATGTTATCGCGGCGGTTCAAGTTTTTGATACGCGCACAAAGACATTGCATATACGCGCGCCTTCGGAATGTGCGTTCGGATATCGCGACAGCGTGTTTAAACACGAAGCAGGTGGACATCTCATCGTGACATCGGTCACGTTTTGTCTCTCAGAAACGCCAAATCCAAAACGCGGGTATCCCGACGTAGAAAAGATTTTGCAGGGAGCAGAAGGCGCGCTTACGCCCGGACAGATCCGTGACGTCATTGTCGGCATCCGCTCCCGCAAACTTCCGGACGTACAGACCTTCGGAACGGCGGGTTCTTTTTTCAAGAATCCGATTATAGAAACGACGGCATATGACGCGCTGCTTGAGAAATGGCCGGAGCTTCCGTCGTTTTCTGCGGGCGCCGGTAAGGTTAAAATTCCGCTTGCCTGGATTCTTGACCACGTGCTCCATCTCAACGGATTCCGTGAAAAGAACGTCGGTCTCTGGCCGGCGCAGCCGCTTGTTGTCGTGCACTATGGCGGCGCAACAGCGGAAGAGATCGATATCTTTGCAGACAATGTTGCACAAAAAATTTTTGATGCGACAGGCATCCGCGTTGCACGAGAAGTTGTAACGCTCATGTAATGCGTTGTGCACGGCAAAAAATATTTTTTGCGCGCGTTTTCAGTTATCCACATGTGCGCGCAAAAAGTATTGTGTTCACGCGCAGAGTGCACGATAATTTTAGTAGTGCATGCACACATCTCGTGTATCGTTTTCACAACGATGTGTGAGGTCGATTTAGTAAGTACTTACATGTTGTATCTCATACAACACACATAATTATGAAAAAGCGAAAGGCAGCAAAGAAGTCAACCAAGAAGGTTGCAAAGCGCAAGTCAGCAAAGCGCCCTGCAAAGCGAAAAGCAGCAAAGCGCCGAAAATAATCGGACTTTGTCTCACTTATACAAAATCCCGCTTCGCGGGATTTTGTATTTCTGCAATGCGGGACGGTTCTGTCAACCGTTTTTTCATGGTACTATACGGCCTACAGTAAGGAATATATGTCTTTTTTGAAGAAGCTATTTGGCGATGAAACGAGCAAGTTTCTCAAGGCGAACCAGGAAACGGTTCGCGCTATTACTGCATTTGAGCCGGCCATTCAGAAGCTAACAGATGAAGAGCTGCGTGCAAAAACAACGGAGTTCAAGCAGGCACTTGCCGGCGGAAAAACACTCGATGATATCTTGCCGGAAGCATTTGCTGTCGTGCGCGAAGCTGCGCGGCGTACATTAAAACAGCGTCATTACGATGTGCAGCTTTTGGGAGGTATCGCACTCCACCGCGGACACATTGCGGAGATGCGCACCGGAGAAGGAAAGACGCTTGTTGCAACGCTTCCTGCGTATCTCAACGCGCTTCTCGGCAAAGGTGTGCATATCGTGACGGTTAACGACTACCTTGCCCGGCGTGATGCGGTGTGGATGGGGCAGGTGCACGCATTTCTCGGGCTTTCTGTCGGTGTCATCAACGGGCAGAACCAGTCATTTTTGTACGACCCTGCGCATACCGATGTCGACAAAGAGCGCGACGAAGTAGGGGCGTTTAAGGTCATCTATGAGTTTTTGCGTCCGTGTCCCAAACATGAAGCGTACGCGGCGGATATTACGTATGGCACGAACAGCGAATTCGGCTTTGACTACCTGCGCGACAACACGGTGTACCGCAAGGAAGATTTGGCGCAGCGCATGCCGCACGACGGCGGGCATAACTACGCAATCGTAGACGAAATTGACTCCATTTTGATTGATGAGGCGCGCACGCCGCTCATTATTTCCATCGCGACCCGGGAAACAGAAAATCTGTACACAACGTTTGCACGCATTGCTGCAGGACTCCAGGACGGACGTGATTACGAAGTGGATGAGAAAAAACATGCTGTGTTGCTTACGGATGAAGGCATTGCGCGCGCCGAAAAAGCGCTCGGTATTGAAAATATTTACACGGATGCGGGAATCCGCTACGTGCACCACCTTGAAACAGCGGTTAAAGCGAAAGCGCTGTACAAACGCGACCAGGAATATGTCGTTCGTGACAATGAAATCGTCATCGTAGATGAGTTCACGGGCCGTTTGCAGCCCTCGCGCCGGTGGTCGGAAGGACTGCACCAGGCGATTGAGGCGAAAGAGGGCGTGCGTATTCAGGAAGAGTCACGAACCTTTGCATCCATCACGTACCAAAACTACTTCAGAATGTACAAAAAGCTGGGCGGCATGACCGGAACTGCAGAAAGCAGCTCCGAGGAGTTCTTTAAAGTGTACAACCTGGATGTTATCCAAATTCCGACGAACAAGCCGTCCGCGCGCGTGGATCAAAACGACTTTATTTTCCAGACCGAGTCCGGAAAATTCAAGGCGATTGCGAAGAAAGTGCGCGAGTTGCATGAGAAAGGGCAGCCGGTTTTGATCGGCACCGTTTCAATTGAAAAGAACGAGCTTCTTTCAATGCATCTTGAACAGGAGCGTATTCCGTATGTGATGCTGAACGCAAAAAACCACGAACGTGAGGGAGAAATCATCGCACAGGCGGGACGAAAGGGGTCGGTGACGGTCGCAACGAACATGGCGGGCCGCGGTGTCGACATCAAACTGGGCGGCGCGACGGCAACTACCGAGGAACATGAAGAGGTGAAGAATCTCGGCGGGTTGTTTGTGCTCGGCACGGAGCGTCATGAGGCACGCCGCATCGACAACCAGCTTCGCGGACGTTCGGGACGTCAGGGTGATCCCGGCGAGACGCAGTTTTTTGTGTCGCTCGAGGACTCGCTCATGCGTGTTTTTGCATCTGACACGGTAAAAAATGTCATGGGGAAGCTCGGTATTCCAGAAGACATGCCGATTGAGAACACGCTCATCAACCGCTCGCTCGAATCGGCGCAGACAAAGATTGAGGGGCTCAACTTTGATGTCCGCAAGCATGTGCTTGAGTTTGACGACGTGCTCAACACACAACGCAAGACCATCTACGGCGAGCGCAAAGCGCTGCTCTTGGGTACGAACGAAGAAATAGAAGCTACTCTCCGCACATACATCGCAGGTGATGCAGACGCGGAACGCGCTCTTGAAGAACGGAAACAGGCGCTTGGCGACGAGGCGTTTTATACGGCATTACGCCGCCTCATGCTTCAGGCAATCGATATGTTTTGGGTCGAGCATCTCGAACTCATGGATTACACGCGCTCAAGCGTCAGTCTGCGCGCATACGGTCAGCGTGACCCGCTTGTTGAATACCAAAAAGAAGGCATGCGGCTGTTCCGCAGCATGCAGGAGGCCATTGCAAACCAGATTGTTACGATGCTCCCGCAGCTGGGCGCGGGTGCGTTTGCCCGCGAAGAAGAACGGTTGCGCCGTGAACACGCACATCTGACCGCCGTCGGCGGAGACGATACGACAGGGGCGGTGCAGGTAACGCGACGTGAAGAAAAAATCGGACGAAATGACACCGTAACGATTACCAACGGCACCGAAACAAAGGAAATGAAATACAAGAAAGCTGAACCGCTCATCGCGTCGGGGGACTGGCGTTTGGTTTCTCACTAACAGGCTTTCATGATTAGCGGCATACTCGGATTTATTCAAGGCATTATGCTTTCAGCCGGTGTTCCCGGTGTCTTGTTCCTCGCGTTTATCCAGGAACTTATTCCGCCGATCCCGTCCACGCTTGTCGTGGTATCGGCCGGTTTTATTTTTCTCGGCGATGTTGCGGTCTCTTTTGAATCCCTGATGCGCTTGTTTTGGACGGTGGGGCTTCCTGTTGCGGTCGGACTGACGCTCGGGTCAGTCATCATCTACGGGCTTGTGTATTGGGGCGGTCGGCCGTTTGTGGACAGATACGGCAAATATCTCGGCGTTGCATGGGCTGACATCGAAGGGTTTCAACAGCATATGCGCGGGCATGTCATGGATGACGTGCTCTTGTTCGGTGCACGCGCGCTTCCGGTTGTTCCTTCAATCGCAATCAACGTTTTTTGCGGCATCGTGCGCTGGAGCCCGGTTTCCTTCCTCCTCAACACGTTTTTTGGAACCATTATCCGGGCAATGTGGGCGGGTTTTATCGGCTGGGAATTCCGCGCACTGTATGACCACTATGCGACCATCATTGAAAACACACAGAACACTATTTTCCTGGTGCTGCTTATTGCCGCCGGCTCTTTCTTCTACTACCGAAAACACAAACAAAAGAAGGCTGCGGGGGTGTGATACCATAGGTGCGTATGACTATCGCATATTTCTATAAGGAACCGTGGGAAAAGGACTTTGTCTCGGCCCGCATGCCCGGCGAAGACATTGCGTTTTACGAAGGAACGCTCCAGGAAAAACCCGGGGAAGTGTATCCCGGTGTCGACATCCTTTCTATTTTTGTAAATTCACCCGCGCACAAGGAAGAGCTGGATAGATTCCCGGACTTGCGGTGTATTGTGACGCGTTCGACGGGGTACGATCACATAGATCTTGAAGAAGCCAAACGGAGAGGTATCACGGTTATGAATGTGCCTGGCTACGGCGCAAACACCGTCGCTGAGCATGCGTTTGCGCTTCTTCTCGCGCTTTCGCGCAAGATATACGACGCCTACAAACGTGTATCGGAAGACGGGCTGTTTACGCAAGATGGTTTGCGCGGTTTCGATCTTTCCGGAAAAACACTCGGCGTTGTCGGCTGCGGCGCCATCGGGCGCAATGCCGTGCAGATTGGCCGCGGGTTTGATATGCGCGTGCTTATTGCTGATCCGCATGAAGACAAAGCGTTTGCCGAACAGATGGGCGCATCGTTTGTGCCGCTCGAAACGCTTTTTGCAGAATCCGATGTCATTACGCTTCATACACCGCTCATCGAAAGTACGGCGCATATGATACATCGGGGCACGATACAGAAGATGAAGCGCGGAGTGTACATTATCAACACTGCGCGCGGCGGCCTTGTAGAAACGGAAGCGCTCGTGTGGGGCTTGCAGGAGGGCATCATTGCCGGTGCGGGCCTCGACGTGCTTGAGGAGGAAGGGGATATGGATCACGAGGAGCGGCTTCTTGTTTCCGCGGACACTCCGGCGGAAGAAATTCGTGTTGTGCTCGCAAATCACTACCTTATCGAACATCCGCGTGTCATCGTAACCCCGCATATTGCTTTCAATACGCAAGAAGCGATTGAACGTATTCTCACGGTCTCGGTGGAGAACATACAGGCGTTCAAAAACGGTGCGCCTACAAACATTGTTAGCTAATCTTTTTTCCATGCGTCTCATACTCAAAGTGTTATTAACAGCCGCGGCGCTTTTACTCGTTGCGTACTATGTGCCGGGTGTCGCCGTCGCAAGCTTTTACACGGCGCTTGTGGTTGCAATCGTACTCGGGCTCCTGAATCTTGTGGTGAAGCCGATTCTCGTCCTACTCACGCTTCCCATTACGCTTCTCTCACTCGGGCTGTTTACGCTTGTTATCAACGCAGGACTCTTTTGGTTTGCGGGCACCTTTGTGAAGGGCTTTTCGGTGGACGGATTTGTGCCTGCGTTTATCGGCGCGCTCATTGTGTCGGTTATTTCATGGCTCGGCCAAAAACTCTTTGACCGCAATGACTAAACGGATTGTCACGCATAGCGGAGGATTTCACGCGGATGACGTGTTCGGTGTCGCGGCGCTTGAGATGTTACTCGGCGAGGAAAACAGCACAGTCATCCGCACACGTGATGACGGTGAAATCACAGCAGGGGATTTTGTCCTCGATGTCGGCTTTGTCTATGACCCCGAGCACAACCGATTTGACCACCACCAGGAAGGAGGAGCAGGTTCCCGCGAGAACGGGGTTCCATATGCTTCCTTCGGTCTCATCTGGAAAGAATACGGAGAGCGGATAGCGGGCTCCAGCGAAGTAGCAGAGCGCATCGATGCGCGTTTTGTGCAGGCAATTGACGCCTACGACAACGGGTTTCCTCTTTTTTCGCTCACACATTCACCTGCGGCTCCTTTTTTAGTACAGGACGTTATCTCGCTTTTTGAGCCGTTTTGGCGCGAGAACAAAAGTAATGAGGAGGGTTTTGCGGAAGCGAAAGCGCTCGCAAAGAAAATACTGGAGCGTCTCATCCTTGCGACCCAGAAAGAGACGGAGATTGATGCCGTAGTATCACAGGCGTATGCGCACGCACCGGATAAACAGCTTGTTATCTTCGAGGATTCTTTTGTTGCCGACCGTATCCTCATTGCACTTTCTCTCGGGAAATACCCGGAGCCGCTTTTGTTCGTACGACGTCATGAAGACGGGTTTTGGCAGGCGGTTTCCGTTGTAGAACCGCCGCTTTATTACAACAACAGGAAACTTTTTCCAGAGACGTGGCGGGGCAAACACGACGAAGAACTTGCGGCTGTGACAGGCGTCCCCGATGCCTTCTTCTGCCACCGGGAGGGGTTTATGGCAGTAGCAAAATCGAAAGAGGGCGCACTCGCGCTCGCAAAGCTCGCACTCGATAGTTAAAAGTTTATAAAGTTTGTAAAGTTATAAAGTCAAAGCCGTTTAATAAATCCCGAGAGCATTCTCGAAATTTCTGTAGCCAGGATTTCTGCCGAGTCACAGATATCCTTTGATAGGATGCGCAATTCTCGAGCAACGGAAAGCATTGAGCGAATTTCTGCGCACGACCCCTTTGCAATATACAGGAAGTGTTTAAAATCCTTGTTTGTCCGTCGTTCGTATCCTTCAGCAATATTATTCATAACTGATATCGCGGCGCGTTGCAGCTGGTCCCTGAAGCCAAGGTCTCGGGAGGGCCTAAGCGCAGTGTATAGAAGAATTGTCAACGCTTTAGCTTTTTGCCATGCAATAATATCCTCGAATTGTTTTATTTCCATGGCCATGCATACTACAAGTGCTTCTTCAAATCTTTATAAACTTTATAACTTTACAAACCTTCAACTTTTGTGGCATTTATTGACGAATTACATCTGCATCTCAAAGCGGGTCGCGGCGGCGACGGTGTAGTGCGCTGGCTGCATCTCAAGGGAAAGGAATTTTCAGGACCCGCCGGCGGAAACGGCGGTCGCGGCGGCAACGTGATTGCAGAGGCAATCCGTGATATTACTGCGCTTCAAAATTACACGCAGCAGAAAAATTATGCCGCAGGAAACGGAGGATCGGGAAAAAGCCGGAGCAAGGAAGGAAAAAACGGCGATGACCTCGTGCTCAAGTTTCCGGTCGGCTCAGTTATCACCAACAGACAAACCGGCGAACGCTTTGAACTTTTAAGCGAAGGACAGCAGTATGAACTTCTCAAGGGCGGCGGTCCGGGCTATGGTAATGAACATTTTAAAGGCTCCAAAAATGTAACACCGCAGCAATCAACAAAAGGAAAGGCGGGGGAGGCAGCTGACTTCTATATTGAACTCCAACTGGTCGTGGACGCAGGCCTCATCGGACTTCCGAACGCGGGCAAATCAAGTTTACTCAATGCTTTGACCGGTGCACATGCAAAAGTCGGGGCCTATGCGTTTACGACGCTCAACCCAAACCTTGGTGTGCTGTACGGCTACATACTCGCGGATATTCCGGGTCTCATTGAAGGTGCAGCGGAAGGAAAAGGACTGGGGCACACGTTTTTACGCCACGTGAAGCGCACAAAAATTATGCTTCACTGTATTTCGCTTGAGCATGAGGATGCTATTACTGTCTACAAAACGATCCGCAAGGAACTTGATGCGTACGCACATGATCTTGTTGAAAAGCCCGAATATGTCATCTTTACCAAAACTGACGTGGTGACACCGGAACAAACGGAAAAAATGATTGCCGATTTTTGCACGGCAACGAAAAAGAACAGGGAAGAAGTTTTTGCCGTTTCTATCTACGACGATGAGGCGCTCAAAACCCTTAGCGACGGGCTGACGCGTCTCCTAGGAGCCTAAACACATTTTCGGTATACTGCATCTGTTATGGCTGACTATATCCCGACAATAGGACTTGAAATCCACGCGGAGCTGAAAACGCAGACAAAAATGTTCTGCAACAGCAAGAACGATCCGGACGAAAAGCGTCCGAACCAAAACGTCTGCCCGGTGTGCATGGGAAATCCCGGTACGCTCCCGGTCATCAACCGTGAGGCGGTGAAGCATGTTCTCAAAGTCGGCCTTGCACTTGGCGGTACCATTGCCGATTACACGGAATTTGACCGTAAGAACTATTTTTATCCTGACATTCCGAAGGGATATCAAATAAGCCAGTACGCGTACCCGTTGGTAAAAGGTGGGTCGCTCAACGGTATCGCCATTACGCGCGTGCATCTTGAGGAAGACACTGCGCGTTCGCAACACGATGGCGAGCATTCTCTTGTTGATTTCAACCGCGCCGGCGTTCCGCTTTTGGAACTTGTCACGGAACCGGTCATTCACTCGGCAAAAGACGCCGGTGACTTCGGGCGCGAGCTGCAGCTCCTGCTCCGCACCCTGG
>CAZSMD010000019.1:0-7673 GCA_964608145.1 uncultured Candidatus Saccharibacteria bacterium
CACGCCGACAACACGACGCGTTTTGTATTTTCGTCAATGCCGGAACGTGCACCGCCCTTTACTCCCGCAATATCGAGCGCTTTCTCATCATCCGCGATGACGGCCATGTCTTTCGACAGCGTGAATTCTTTTCCATCGAGTGTGGTGATTGTCTCCCCGTCGTTCGCCATACGGACAGTGATGTGTTTTCTCTCTCCTGCGAGCTTGTCAAAATCAAACGCGTGGACCGGCTGCCCTGTTTCGAGCATGACAAAGTTCGTAATATCCACGATGTTGTTGATGGAACGCTGACCCAGAGCCTCGAGTTTTTTTCTGAGCCAGTCAGGAGAGGGTCCGACAGTCACATCAACCGCAAGCCGTTTCATCGCGCGCACTACTTTTGTTTCCGGCGCAACAGCGAGCGAGATATCACCCACCGACGAAACACCCGGTACACCCGGAAACTCGAAGGACGGCGGCACAAACGGAATATCAAGAAGCACTGACATTTCGCGCGCAATGCCCAGATGTGAGAGAGCGTCGTGGGAGCGGTTCGGCAACACATCAACATCAAAAATAACGTCGTTCCCCGACTTCTCAATCCCCTTCACCTCAAGAGCGTTAAGCGTCAGCATGTCCGCAAGCACGGATGTCTCCGGCAGAGGTTCACCTAGATATTCCTGAAGCCATGACTGAAGTACTTTCATAGTTAGAATTGATTGACGACACGCAAGTCACCGTTGTGCAGAACGCGGATATCGTCAATGCCGTATTTCATCATCGCGAGGCGTTCAACACCGGTACCAAACGCAAATCCCTGATAGACGCGCGGATCAATGCCGACATTGAGAAGTACTTTTGGATGCACCATGCCGGCTCCCATGATTTCAATCCAGCCGGTCTGTTTGCACAAACCGCATCCTTTTCCGCCGCATTTGAAGCATGATACGTCGACCTCGACGCCGGGTTCGACAAACGGGAAGTAACTCGGGCGAAAACGCACGGAGCTTTCCGTTCCAAAAAACGCATCGAAGAATTTTTTGAGTGCGCCCTTGAGGTGTGCGAGCGAAATTCCCTTGTCTATCATGAGACCCTCAATCTGGTAAAACTGCGCCTCGTGTGTCGCGTCAGTTGCTTCGTACCGGTACGTTTTCCCGGGGGCGATGATACGGATGGGCGCTGCATGATCCTGCATGTAGCGAACCTGCACCGGTGAGGTGTGCGTGCGAAGAAGTCCTTTCTCCCCGTTCCAAAGTTCCTTGAGCCAAAAGGTGTCCCACATATCACGAGCCGGGTGGTCAGCGGGAATATTGAGGAGATCGAAGTTATTTCGCTCGGATTCCACTTCGGGTCCGTCCGCCACGGTAAAGCCCATGGAACGGAAAATGCGTTCCAAATCACGCGTCACAATCGTCAAGGGGTGGTAGTGTCCTTTCTCCTCCTGCATAGGCCTTTAGTATAGCCGTTTAACGCCCGTCTTCAAAATTCTGCTTGACCTCCCCAGAGAAAGCAGGTGTGCCGCCTTATCAACATTGTCACCTCGGTTCACGCGGGCTATACCGTAGACAGACGAAGAAAGGAGAAACATGTCTACCGAGGAACAGGTGAACTCGCCTGCGGCGGGTACGCATACGAAGTTGCCGAATACCCGTAACGCCGTAACACACAAGTTCAGCGTCAACGGGCACAAGGGGTATCTCACCGTCGGGCTGTACGACGACGGGAAACCCGGAGAGATGTTCATCGTCATCGCCAAGGAAGGGTCCACGACTTCAGGACTCCTGGACGTCCTCGCAACAACCACGTCAATCGCGCTGCAGCATGGTGTGCCGCTGAAAAAGATTATCGAGAAGTGGCTGAACCAGCGGTTCGATCCGTCCGGGTTTACCAGGAATTCGGACATCCCGCTCGCGAAATCCATCGTGGACTATCTCGCGCGCTGGCTGGCTTTTAAGTTCCTTTCCACGGAGGATCTCGAGTCCTTGAAGCTCTTTGTGAAGGCTGAGATTCCGACGACGAAAGACGACGTCACTGCACTCTCGGAGTAATAGCTCCGACACAGCGGCCGCGGACCCCAAAGGGGTTCGCGGCCTTCTTTTTTTCCTCTATCTTCCTCATTCTATCTCCCGACCTCTATTTCCTACTACTTTGGAGCCAGTGGTCGGATTCGAACCGACGACCTGCTGTTTACAAAACAGCTGCTCTAACCAACTGAGCTACACTGGCATGCGAGGAACAGGAACGATGCTAGCACATTTTGCCTCACGTGCGCCACTACTCTGTTTTCTCTGCATCAACCGGCGCCGGCATAGGCGGAGTCTCAATGATGACTCCGTGCTGTTCGCCGTTCTGCATCTCAACACCAAGACGTTTGAGATAGAGCGACGGCGCACCGTTTCCGTAGAGTAATTTTTCTCCCTTTACCGCTTTCACCATTTTAGCAGCGACAAGGACAACGACGTGCCGAATGACACCGCGTGCTGTCTTGGCTCCCTCGGCGGCAAGCATTCCCGCGCGCTGCCCGAGATACCTGGCATGCGCAAAAAAGCGGGATTCGAGGCTGCGATAGACCGCCTCAAGACGCGGAGAAAAACCGGCAAGCGAACGCGAGAAGGATGAAACAAAACCGCGGGCTTGCTCACGCCGTTTTAGCTCGATGAAACCCCCCAGACCGAGAAGGGATACCGTAAGGATGACAAAAGATGTGGTCATACGCTCTTAGAGCGAGAACTTCACGAAACGCCCGAGTTCTGTGCGCTCTCCGAATTTTTGTACAGCGGCTTCAATAAGGCCGCCAATGGTTACTGAAGGGTCTTTGAAAAACGGCTGTTTCAGGAGTTCTTCCGCACCTGCCTCGAGCATCTCGTCGTCAGTCGCTGCAATCTGCATGGCAATATCCTTTGCAAGCGTCTGAAACTCTTCATTGCGCGCAACAAAGTCCGTCTCGCAGAGCAGCTCCACAAGCGACCCGACTGAACCGTGGCCGTGAATGTACGACTGTACCGAACCGGAACCGAGACTGCGTCCTGATTTCTTTGATGCGGCAAGTGCGCCTTTTGATTTCAAAATGTCCATTGCTTTTGCCTGGTCGCCACCTGATTCCTCAAGCGCTTCGCGGCAGAGCATCATGGATACTCCTGTTGCGTCTCGTAATTGCTTAATTTCTTGTGCTGAAACAGTCATAAAAAACTAGATAAAAATCAGTAAAAGCACTCCGCACACGTACATTATGCACGAGAAGGACGCGGAGAGCGAGTGGACGGACGGCGCTCTGCGCGCTCTTCACTCACACGAGGCCGTTCGGGAGCAGCCGGTTTTGCCGGTGCATTCTTTGCGCCTTCGCGGTATGCATTTGCAATTTGTTCAACAAAAAACGCGATGCTTGCGACGTTTGCGTCGTTCGCCGGAAGTACGTGTGCAATCTCTTCCATGTTGCAGTCCGAGTTCGCAAGCGCAATAACGGGAATACCGAGTGTTGCTGCTTCTTTGACGGCAATTTTCTCGTGGCGCGGGTCAATCAAAAAGAGGGCGCCGGGAAGTGCTTTCATGGTTGCCAAACCGCCGAATGTTTCGTCGAGGCGTTTGATATCGCGGTCAATAAGCAAACGTTCGCGCTTCGTGTATTTGTTGAGCTGGCCGCTGTCCCGGTCTTCCATAAGCTTCAGCATTTTCTCCACACGCTTACGAATGAGCGTAAAGTTTGAAAGTGTACCGCCAACCCAGCGTCCGGCGACAAAGGGCTGCCCGACGCTCTCCGCGGCTTTGCGAACAAGCGCGCGAGCTTCAAGTTTTCCGCCGACAAAAAGAAGCTGCCGTCCTGATGCCGCGAGCTTCTGTACAAATTGCTCAGTTTCTGCGAGCTTCTCAACAGTCTGTTCAAGATCAAAAACATCCGTGCTGCTCTTTGCGCCAAAGAGGTACTTTTGAGAAGACGGGTGACGGCGCGCTTTTGAGTAGCCGTAGTGCGCCCCTGTAGCAAAGAGTTTTTGGACCAACTGTTGTGTGTCTTTTGAAGCCGTTGTCATATTTTGAAGAAAAATGCCCTCGCAGGGCCGTCAATGAGGATACCAAAGAAGACGCACTTCTGCAAGGGTCTTATCCCTCCGATACCCCCTCAAACGCCGCGAGAGCGGCCACAATACGCGAGAGGTCCCCTGCCATGATAGCGGGGATATTTGACCAGTTTTCCTTGATTCGGTGGTCGGTGACCCGGTCCTGCGGAAAGTTATAGGTTCGTATCTTTTCCGAGCGGTCCCCTGTTCCGATTTGCGCCTTTCGCTCGGTGGAAAGTTTCTTCATTTCCTCCTCCTCGTGTATTGCCTCGAGTTTTGCCTGCAGAATTTCGAGCGCTTTCTCCCGGTTCCGCTGTTGCGTGCGCTCTGACTGGCACCGCACAATGATGCCTGAAGGTTTGTGTACGATGCGAACCGCGGTCTCCACCTTGTTGACGTTCTGTCCGCCGGCGCCGCCTGAACGGGTAAACGCCATGTCGATGTCCGCCATATTGATTGTTACCGACTTTGCTTTACGCACCGGCATGATGACAACCGATGCGGTCGACGTATGCACGCGGCCTGATTTCTCGGTCGCGGGAATACGCTGCACACGATGCACGCCGGTTTCATAGCGCAGTTCGCGATAGACATCTTTCCCGCGGATTTCAAACGACGCGTCCTTGTATCCACCCATAGCGGCACGGGCTTCATCGAGTACGGTGAACTGCCAGCCCTTTTTGACCGCATAACCTTCATACATACGCGCAAGTTGCTCGGCAAAAAGAGCCGCTTCTTCTCCGCCTGCGCCCGCGCGGACTTCAAGAATGACTTCGTTCGGAAACTCTTCTTCCGTCTTTTCGCTCTCCTCCATGGCGCGCACCTGCTCTTCTATTCCGCGTATCTGCGCCTCAATCGACGCGATATCTTCCTGCGCAAGTTCCGCAAGCGACGGATCGGCGAGAGCTGTATCTTCCGCCTCTTTCCGGGCACGCAGCAAACGCTCGAGCTCAAGCGCGAGAAAAGCTGTTTTTGGATTTTGTTTTAGTTTTTCTATTTCTTCGTTGGTCATTGGAATTTGGTCATTGGTCATTATTTGGAGCTTGGGATTTGGTGCTTGGTTATTATCACACGCCACTTGCATGTTGTCCCCAAATGACAAATCCGCCCAAAACATTCATTCGGGCGGACGTCGGAGATACAGTTACGCTTCCGTCTTCTTGGGTGCGCGCGTCTTTCGGTTTGCTGATTGTTTTTTTGCTTCTTCGCGTTTTCCGAGAGCTGCCTGCTGGCGTGTCTTGAATTTCTCAAGGCGTCCCGCGAGAATCTTCTTCGATTCATCGCCGACGTAGAACGGGTGGCACGCTGAACAGACCTCAACGTCGATGTGTTCCTTGGTTGAGCCGACGGTAAACGTATTGCCGCAGGCGCATTTGACGGTCGCCTTTGGGAAATATGCCGGATGAATATCTGCTTTCATAGCCAGAATATCCTACCAGAAAGACCCCGTTTTGACAAATGGGCACTAAAAGAACCCCTTTCGGGGCTCTTTTAGAAACTGTTTTTTAATTTTTACGAACAATCACCCGCACCGTCAAACGCGGTCCACGCAGATGCATTGCAATAACAGAGTTCATTAATGGTTGTGTCGTAATACACCTGGGCAACTGTACCCGCGGCACATGCCACCGGAGGTGTCGCCGCAGTCGGCAATTTCACTCTTCCGGTAAAAGTCGTGATACCGTTATCAACAACAATTTCATCGGTGCCTCCCGCTGGATCTATTGTTGTTATTCCGCTCAAATCAATGTATCCGTCAGATAACGTGAACTCATACCCGGCACCAACACGCATACTTATTCCGCTCGGAGCAAAATCAGCGTTGAAAAACTGCCCCCCGCTATCATCCCCCCAGAAATAGATGTTGCCACCACCTTCCATGAATAGGTTGGAATCGGCACTGTTCAAACCGGTCATCTCAACTTGAAAATTACCGCCCCCCGCGGGAAGGCCCGTGAAAAGAAAATCCTTTCCGGTAAAAGCAACGTCGTCCATCGCCTTGAGGGTAAGATCGCTTCCTGCCGCAGTCGTCGAGGCGGTAAGAACGTCAAGTGTTGTTGCACCTGTGACATCGAGTGTACCAGTCAGTGTTGTGTTGCCGGTCACATCAAGATTGCCTCCCGTTGAGATGTCGGTGCCAATCGTTGACGATGCTGTCACACCGAGTGCTGTCGCGAAAAACAGCGCGACGATGGGGGTGAGGTACTTGGCGATTTTTTCTGACATATATTTTAAACCTTAATATCTATATGTGACATGATAATTTTTGTTATTTTTAAGAACACGTTGTCGCCATGTCAGAGATTTCCAACCAGTTCGTGCCGTTGCAGATACACAATTCATTGACATTTGTGTCGTAATACATAGCACCCGCCTTCCCCGCTGCACAGGCAACCGGAGGTGCAGTGTGCTTAGGCGGATAAAATTCAGTGTTATACCCCATATTTACTGAGCCGGCGTCTATATTTATTTCCTCTGTTCCCCCGCCCGCCTGAAGCGTCACCCTGTTATCCGCTGCAAGTATCGTTTCCGCCCAATCTCCGCCGAACGAGTTAATCTCAATTGATGCCTCTTTACCTGCACCGGCGGTCGCATACAACTGCGCTGTGGTGTAGTTTGAAGCGTCCAGATCAAATGAGATGTCGGCGACCGAGCCGCTGTTATCTAACTGCAATAAGAAATAATCAGAACCAGGATCGAACTCCATTTGATCGGTAGCAGCGGAATCACCAGTCATTGAGAAAAGCCCGAGATCCGCTTCCGCAAGATCAAAGTATATGTTCTTTGAGTTGACTGAGAAATCCTCGCTTGCTTTCAGGGTAATATCTGCGCCTTCTGCCGTCGTTGATGCATACAGCCCTGCAGTAGTCGTCGTCCCCGTCACGGTAAGATTTCCGCCTGTTGAGATATCAGTGCCAATCGTTGACGATGCTGTCACACCGAGTGCTGTCGCGAAAAACAGCGCGACGATGGGGGTGAGGTATTTCGTGATTGATTGAGGCATGGTTTTTAAACCTTTATGTCTATGTATAACATGGTGACTCGGTTACTTTTATGAACACGTGCCCGATCCGTCAACAGCAGACCAGCTCGTGCCGTTACACTGGCACAAATCAGGCCCCGTTGTATCAACATAAAACGCGTAGTAACCAGCCGGAGCAAGTGTGGTGTTGCACGTCGGCAAAGTTGCTGCCGCGGGGATTGCAAACGCATCGGAAGATACCACTGGCTTTCCGGCGCCAGAGTTAAGCGTGGCTGTCCCCTCTGCGGTAATGTTTACGTTTGCGCCCGAACCGCCCGCATACAGCGTAATCGAGGAGTTGGCTCCTGAAGTCAAAACCTGAAAATACCCGCCGGCGCCGTTGCTATTAAATTCACAGGCCGCACTATCACCAACGCAATCAAGCTCCATCGTGTTGGATGTTGAGTCATCGTCAAGATACACGTTAAATTGCTCAGATCCAGTGGGGGTAAATGCAATGTTGCTAGAAGATAAGTCTGACTCTATTGAGAAATAACTTGTATCCGCCGGAAGTCTAATGTCATAGTGGTCTGCCGAAGTTATAATCTCGTCCGTTGCTTTAAGTGTTATGTCCGCCCCCGCCGCCGTCGTTGATGCGGTAAAAGTCCCAATAGCAGAAA
>CAZSMD010000020.1:0-1146 GCA_964608145.1 uncultured Candidatus Saccharibacteria bacterium
GCGCGCGTTACGGCCTGACGAATCCACCATGTTGCGTAGGTTGAAAACTTGAATCCTTTTGACCAGTCGAACTTTTCAACGGCCTTGAAAAGACCGATGTTTCCTTCCTGAATGAGGTCAAGAAGCGTCAAGTTCGAGCTGCGGTTCGCGTATTTCTTTGCGATGGAAACAACAAGACGAAGGTTTGCGCGGGCAAGGATATTCTTTGCCTCCTCATCCCCCGCTTCAATGCGCTTCGCGAGCTCGCGTTCCATGGCGCCGCTGATGAGGTCGTATTTACCGATATCCCGCAGATACATCTGAATGGAGTCGTACCGCGTGTCGTCACGGTGGTAGATGTTCTTTTCGTCTGATGCGGTTTTGTCGCCGAAATCGAGCAAACCGCCGCTTTCGATGACATCGATGCCTTCACTCTCGAGCCGGTCGTAAATCTCTTCAAGGAAAAGCACGTCATCCTCAACATTGGGAAACTCCTTCAAAATCTCATCGTACGTCACAAAACCGCGCTCGCGCCCTTTCTGGAAGAGCTTCTCAACTTTCTGCTGGCGCGCGTAATCCTTTTTGGTGAGTTTTTTCTCCTTCGGTGGCGCAATTTTCTTTGCGACCTTCTTTACTGCTTTCGCTTTCTTTTTAAGCAGTTTTTTCTTAGCGACTTTTTTGGCGGGTTTTTTGACGACCTTTTTGTGCGGCTTACGCACCGGTTTCTTTTTCTTTGAAACCTTCTTTGCGACGTGTTTTTTTGTCTTTTTTCGGCTCGACATACTGGTGATTAATTTTTTATTACTGCTGGTATTGATATAAACGATTCAATTCTTCTCCAAGTCGTTTGCATTCTGCGAGGAGCGCCGCCGCCTGTTCCGTATTTCCCGACCGTTCCGCCTGTGCAAGCTCCTGCATTGCGTTTGTAAACCGCTCTCGAAGCATATCTTCACTCAATAAATGAACCATTTCCGCAAGATGCTTGTCTAAAATATCCGAACCGCCGAAGGCAACCTCCGCTTCAAACGCTAACGCGGCCAGATCGTCAGTGCTAAAAAATTCCTGGGGCAGTTTTCCTAAAAGCTTTTGCACGTCGGCAATTGCGGCCGTCACACAATCCGGCTTTTCCGCATTCTTGTCCTGCCAGGCGAAGATGCCTGCAAGTTG
>CAZSMD010000020.1:1246-3359 GCA_964608145.1 uncultured Candidatus Saccharibacteria bacterium
GAGCGCTCGTCTTTGGTGTGGTGCTTTGTGATGTGCGCAAGCAGATAGTCCACGATATGCGTCGCCTCACGGATGCTTGTCTTCCAGGTATCCACATCGGTCAGAAGGACATCGGCCGGGTCTTTTCCTTCGGGAAGCGCCGCGACCTTGATGTCCATGCCCGCCGCAAGCGCGATGCGCGCTGTTTTCTGTGCCGACGCAAGTCCTGCATCATCCGCATCAAGCGCAATAACCATATTGGTCGAGAGACGGCGGATTTTTTCCACGTGATGTTCGGTGAATGCAGTTCCCATGACGGCGACCGTGTTGGTGAAGCCCGCCTGATGCGCCATGACAAGATCAACGGGTCCTTCGACGAGAATCGAGAAGTTGTACTTGCGGATTGACGCTTTTGCGCGGTCAAATCCGTAGAGCGTCTCTGACTTCTTGAAAATCGGTGTTTCAGGAGAGTTGATGTATTTGGGCGCCCCTTCGGATTCCTTGCCAAGAATGCGGCCCGAGAATGCGATGACACGGCCCCCCGCATCAAAAATCGGCTGCATCACACGCGAACGGAAGACATCATAATGTCCGCTTTCCTTCGGCGCTTCCCCGTCGTCGCTCGTTTTCTGCTTGATGAGACCTGCGCGCTTCAGTTCATCGAGTGAATACTTCTTGGAGAGCAGATGGTCATGCAGCACACGCCATGCTGCAGGTGCAAACCCGAAACGAAATGCATGGGCGGTCTTTTCAGTGATGCCCCGTTTTGCAATATACTCACGCGCCTCGGTGTTCTTTTTGTATTCGCTTTCAAAGAACTGCGCCGCATCTTCAAGTGCCGCGTAGAGCCGCTTGTTCGGATTCGTATCCTGGTATGCGTTTTGTGAAAGTTCGACACCCGCTTTGTCTGCGAGCAATTTAAGTGCGCCGACGAAATCAAGACCCTCAAAATGCTCTACAAAACTGAAAATGTCTCCTTTGGCGCCGCAGCCGAAGCAGTAGTAACTCTCACGTTCAGGCGAGATGAAAAACGACGGCGTTTTCTCGTTGTGGAACGGGCATTTCGCCTTGTAGTTTTTTCCGGCTTTCTCAAGTTTGATGTACGACGAAAGCACATCAACGACCGAAAGCTTCTCCTTGATTTGTTCTACAGTGGAAGACATGAGACAAGTGCGCGTCCACTACACTGACAGTACAGTGCAGGCTCGCTGTCACACTACAAAGACCTGAAACTACTCTTCCTCTCTCTCCGAACGTGCTGCGTACTCTGCATCGAGTTTCTTCTGAAGCTCGACAACCATTTCCCATTTGGGACTACCTTCAAAGCCGGTTCCCGCAGGAATCAAACGGCCAATGATGATATTTTCTTTAAGTCCTGTGAGGTCATCCTGCTTTCCGCGGACTGCTGCGTCAATAAGGACTTTGTTCGTGTGCTGGAACGATGCTGCTGAAAGGAATGATGCACGTGAGAGCGCGACATTCGTAATGCCGAGCACAAGCGGAGTGTATTTCGCCTCCTTCTTGCCTGCGTCTTTTGCCTCGTCGCTTGCGCGCTTTGCGTCCCATACTTCCATAACCGAACCGCGCGGCAACCGTGTGTCTCCCGGCTCCTTAATCTGCACACGCGAGAACATCTGTTTGATGATGAGCTCGATGTGCTTGCGGGCAACGGATGCACCTTGCAGTTCATAAATCTTGCTGATTTCGTCAATCACATAGTTTTGCGTCTGTTCGCGGCCGGCGTGCTTGAAGAGTTCCGCGAGATCGGCTGAACCATCGGTCATAAGCTGACCCTTCTTCACTTTGTCACCGACTTTGACGAGCGCCGTACGGCGGTAGTAGGCAGGATATGATACTGCGCCGCCTTTCGCCTTCTTCTCGGCTTCGTCAGGAAGTACGCGGATGATTTTTTCGTGCCCTTCTTCAACAATTTCCAAGACCGTGCCGTCAACTTCCGAGATAACGGCCGGGTTTTTCGGCGGACGGCGTTCGAAGATTTCCTGCACGCGCGGCAAACCGGTCGTGATGTCTCCTCCTGCTGCTGCTGTACCTCCGGCGTGGAACGTACGCATGGTGAGCTGTGTTGCCGGTTCACCGATTGACTGTGCGGCGATTGTTCCGACCGCTTCACCCA
>CAZSMD010000020.1:3459-7530 GCA_964608145.1 uncultured Candidatus Saccharibacteria bacterium
TGTGTTGCCGGTTCACCGATTGACTGTGCGGCGATTGTTCCGACCGCTTCACCCAGTGCAACCATTTCACCGGTGCCGAGGTCGCGTCCGTAACATTTCTGACAGATACCGCGCGCCGTCTCACATGACATCGGTGAGCGCACGATAACCTGTTTAACGCCGGCTTTTTCGATTGCTTCGGCAACCTCTTCCGTGACCATATCGCCCCGCTTCGCGATTGTTTCGCCTCCCTCCGTCTTCACTTCCTTCGCGAGGAAGCGGCCGAGAATGTTTTTCGTGAGCGGAACGTCAATACCGCCCAAGTTCTTTGATTCAATGACGATGCCTTCTTTTGTTCCACAGTCCTCTTCAAGCACGACAACGTCCTGCGCAACGTCGAAGAGACGTCGGGTCAGATATCCTGACTGCGCGGTGTTAAGCGCGGTGTCACCAAGACCCTTACGTGAACCGTTCGTCGTAATGAAGTATTCAATCGGAGAAAGACCCTCTTTGCTTGATGAAAGAATTGGGAAGTCAATCGTACGGCCCTGTGAACCTGCAATAAGACCCTTCAAACCGGCCAGGTTGGTGATTTGACCGATGTTACCGCGGGCTCCCGACTTCCACATCGCGTGAATCGGACCGTTCTCATCAAGTGATTTTGCAACGGCACCTTCCATATCGGTGCGGAGACCGTGCCACACTTCAATGTGCATGCGGAAGCGCTCTTCTTCGGAAAGAAGGCCTTCTTCATACTGTGTGCTGATTTCGTCGGCGCGCTTGATTGCGGCATCGACGAGCTCTTTTTTGCCGATTGGTGTCGGCACATCACCCAATGACAGGGTCGTTCCTGAGCGTGTCGAGTAGGTGAAGCCGAATGTCTTAATCTTGTCGAGCGTGTGCGCGATTTCTTCCGGCGTGTAGCGCTTAATGAGCGCGTGCACGAGGTCGGACATTTCTTTCTTGGTAATTTCCTTGTTGATGTAGGTGTAGTCGTCGGGAAGAATCGCGTTGAAGAGGAGCCGTCCTACGGATGTTTCAAACGGTTTACCTTCAAACGAGGCGTACCGCTCGCGTGAGGTCGGGTAGACCGTAATCTTTGCACGCGGAGAAAGCGCCTTAAAGTCATAGGCAAGAATCGCGTCGTTCGGGCTTGCGTAGACCGATCCCTCCCCTTTCTCTCCGGGAATAATGCGGGTCATCCAGTAGGAACCCAAGACAATGTCCTGGTGACCAACTGACACAACCGGCGCGCCACTTCCCGGGCGGAGCAAGTTTTTGTTTGATGCCATGATTTCGCGCGCTTCGAGCTGTGCTTCTTCTGAAAGCGGCACGTGCACGGCCATTTGGTCTCCGTCGAAGTCCGCGTTGTACGCCTGCACAACCAAGGGGTGAATCTGAATTGCGCGTCCTTCAATCAGAACCGGACGGAACGCCTGAATACCCAGACGGTGGAGCGTCGGTGCACGGTTCAAGAGAACGTATTTGTCCTGAATAACTTCTTCAAGAATACCCCACACTTCCGGACCCTCGTCTTCGATAAGCCGTCCTGCGCCGCGGATGTTGTATGCATAGCCGCGATCAATCAGCTGTGAGATAACAAACGGGCGGAACAATTCAAGCGCCATGTGCTTCGGCAAACCACACTGGTCAAGCGCGAGTGACGGACCGACAACGATGACGGAGCGTCCTGAGTAGTCAACACGCTTTCCGAGGAGGTTCTGACGGAAAATTCCCTGCTTGCCCTTGAGATTGTCTGAGAGCGACTTCAAAGGACGGCGTTGTGCCTGGCTGACTGCCGCACCTCCGCCGGGGTGACGCATCGAGTTATCGATGAGCGCGTCTACTGCTTCCTGCAAAATGCGTTTTTCGTTGCGCAAAATGACCGCAGGTGCGTGAATCTCCATGAGCTTCTTCAAGCGGTTGTTGCGGTTGATGACACGGCGGTAGAGGTCGTTCAGGTCTGAGGTTGCGTGACGTCCGCCGTCAAGCGCAACCATCGGGCGCAGTGCCGCCGGGATAACCGGAATGTTCGAAAGGAACATCCATTCGGGGCGGATTTTCGAGTGCACCATCGAACGGATGAGTCCCAATCGTTTGCGGATTTTCTTTTTGTCCTCTCCTTCGGTCTCTTCGAGTTTCTTTTCGAGTTCGTGGGCAAGCGTTTCGAGATCAACTTCCTTCATAAGCTCAAACACCGCCTCGGCGCCGATGCCCGCTTCAAAGAATGTGCCGTACTTCATCGCGTACCGAGAGTATGTCGCCTCGTCAAGCACGGTGTAGCGCTGAATAGACGTGATTTCACGCTTTGTCGCAAGATAGACTTCCTTGAGTTTGTCTTTTGATTTGTCGTCCTTGAGGCTCTTCATCTTTGCCTTGTACTCGCCTTCAAGATCCTTGAGAAGCCGTTCGCGTTCGTCCTCGAGAACTCCTGTCACGATATACCCGGCGAAGTAGATGACCTTTTCAAGATCCTGACCGGTGACATCAAGGATAAGCCCCATACGTGACGGAACGTTGCGGAGGAACCAGATGTGCGAAACGGGTGTTGCGAGCGTGATGTGGCCCATGCGCTCACGGCGGACAATGGAACGTGTAATCTCAACGCCACATTTCTCACAGACGATGCCTTTGTAGCGAATGCCCTTGTATTTACCGCAGTAACATTCGAAATCGCGCTCAGGACCGAAAATGCGCTCGTCAAAAAGACCGTTCTTTTCGCTGCGCTGCGTACGGTAGTTGATGGTCTCCGGCTTGGTGACCTCTCCGTGTGACCACTCGAGTACTTTCTCCGGGCTCGCAACCTTGATGGTCATCGAGTCGAAGTTTTCCTGGGGCGGTGTGTGGGTGTGTTTGTGCTGCATACAGGTAGAAAAGATTACGAGCGTGACGGCGGCGTCGTTTGTAATGAGACATCAAGTGCAAGACCCCGCATGTAGTGCAGGAGCACGTTGAACGATGCCGGCGTGTTCGGCGGACGGATGCGCGCGCCGCGGACAATCGCATCAAATGTCGCTGAACGACCCATGATGTCGTCTGATTTTACGGTAAGCATTTCACGGAGCGTATGTGCTGCGCCGTATCCCAGGAGCGCCCAGACTTCCATTTCTCCGAAGCGTTGGCCACCGTTCTGTGCACGGCCTCCCAAGGGCTGCTGTGTAATAAGAGAGTACGGACCAATCGAACGCATGTGAATCTTGTCTTCAACCATGTGTTCAAGCTTCAGCATGTACATGTAACCGACGGCAATGTCCTGTTCAAACGCCTCGCCGGTGCGTCCGTCAAAAAGCTTCATCTTGCCTGATTCTGCAAAACCCGCTTTGGTGAGTTCTTCGCGAATTTCAGCCTCGGAAGCACCTACGAACGGCGGAACAACCGCCTGATAGTTGAGGGTCTTTGCCGCAAGTCCCAGGTGAAGTTCAAGAATTTGTCCGAGGTTCATACGTGACGGAACACCCAGCGGCGTCAGGATGAGGTCAACCGGCGTACCGTCTGCCATGCGCGGCATATCTTCAATCGGAACAACGCGTGAGATAACACCCTTGTTTCCGTGGCGTCCTGCAAGCTTGTCACCAACCGTGACGTTACGGAGCTGTGCAACTTCAATATAAATTTTCTTGATGATGCCTGATTCGAGCTGATCACCGTTCTCGCGTGAGAATACTTTAACGCCGACGATGCGGCCGCGCTTTCCGCCTTCAACGCGGAGTGACGTGTCCTTCACGTCGCGCGCCTTATCTCCGAAGATTGAACGGAGCAAACGCTCTTCCGGCGTCAGCTGTGACTCGCCTTTCGGCGTAATTTTACCGACGAGAATGTCGCCCGGCTGCACCTCAGAACCGATGCGGATAATACCGTCTTCGTCGAGGTTGCGGAGTTTCATTTCTCCGACGTTCGGAATGTCGTTTGTGGTAACCTCCGGACCAAGCTTGGTGTCGCGGACGTTACACGAGAACTCTTCGATGCGGATTGACGAGAGGTAGTTGTCGCGGACAAGCCGTTCTGAAATGATGATGGCGTCTTCGAAGTTGTTTCCGGACCAGGACATGAACGCAACGAGCAGGTTCTGTCCGAGAGCAAGCTGACCGTCAA
>CAZSMD010000021.1:0-6819 GCA_964608145.1 uncultured Candidatus Saccharibacteria bacterium
TTGAAGGCCTCCTCTCGGTTGTTGACGAACAGGGTTACGCGGGCGTTGTCATCGGCAATCTCAACAAATCATACGAATCGCTCGCACACCGCGAGGAGGCGCCCGAGGCGTACTGCGGCGGATTGAGCGGAAAACCCTGCCGGGATCTGTCGACGGAGCTTATCAGGAAGACCCGACAACAGTTTGGCAACCGTTTTACCATCATCGGCTGCGGCGGCGTCATGTCCCGGGAGACGGCGCTTCAAAAGTTTGAGGCGGGAGCCGACCTTGTACAGATGATAACCGGGCTCATTTTTGAGGGACCGGGTCTGCCGCGCGCATGCGCACGGGCATACGCAAAGAAACGCTACGCGAAAAAAGAGAGTGCACAACTTGTCTCGGCGTCTTGATACAATAGGGAAGTATGAAGATACAGAACGCTTCTCTCCTTGGAACAACCAAGGCGCGCGCTGACGCACTCGCGATTCTCGAGGAAGGACTTTCTGCAATTGACACCGAAACGGTACTGCAGCGTCTGTTCAGTGTAAAAAACGGGGAACTTATCGTCGGTCAGACCGCCTACCCGCTTCCAAAGGGACGGCTGGTATTTTTTGGCGTCGGAAAATGTGCGCATGCCGGCGCGCGTGCCATTGAAGCTATTGTGGGCGATGCTCTTACGCAGGGTATTGCACTTGATGTTGCGCCGTCCCCGGGGTTTCCGCAGGGGAAGATACTGTATCGCTCCGGAACGCACCCGTTGCCGAGCGATGAGAATATTCATGCAACGAAAGAAGCACTCGACATGCTCGAAGAACTTTCTCAAGATGATCTTGCGATTCTGCTCGTGTCGGGGGGAGGCTCAACGCTTTTGTGTCAGCCTGCGGGCGGTATGGTTGCGGCGGATGAAGCCCGGGTGTTTGAAACACTAACGCACGGAGGCGCGACGATTCAGGAAATAAACACGGTTCGTCGGCACCTTTCAAAAGCGCGCGGCGGCGGGCTTGCCGCCGCCGCGCATCCCGCGCGCGTCGTCTCGCTTATTTTTTCAGACGTGCCGGGCGACGACCTCTCGGCGATTTCATCAGGGCCGACTGTGCATGACACAACGACCGCTGACGACGCGCGCGCTGTTCTCAAAAAATATGATGTGCCGCTCTCGGACGCTTTTCTGATTGAAACGCCGAAGCATGAGGATATTTTTAAAAATGTCGTGAATGTGCTGGCGCTTTCGAACATGACGGCGCTTTCGGCGATGGCGGATAAAGCGCAGCTTCTCGGATATGCGCCGACGATTGAGACCCGTACGTTCACGGGGGAGGCACGCGACGCGGGCAGGCTGATTTTAAAGACACTCCGCGAATACAAAAAGCCGGCAGCTCATTTCTACGGGGGAGAAACGACGGTGACCATCGCAGGTTCCTACGGTAAAGGAGGCAGAAACATTGAACTTGCGCTCGGCGCTCTCGACAGTGTTCAGGAGGACGAAATTGTAGTAGCGGCAGCTTCCGACGGCCGTGATAACACAGATGCTGCGGGAGCATTGTGTGATACGCTTACACGTGAGAAAGCCGCCGGAGCTTCACTTGATGCGAGTGCGTTTCTCGAAGCGCACGATGCATACACATTTTTCAAAACAACGGGCGATCTCGTCATGACGGGGCCGACCGGTGCCAATGTGTCTGACCTTATTATTGCTCTTTCCTTATAACCTATGCAGAACGAGTTCATTCTTTTGATGGATAACGTCGGTATCGCCGATGTTCCGCGTGTCGGAGGTAAAAATGCATCACTGGGCGAAATGATTCAGGCACTTACGCCGAAAGGCATCCGCGTGCCGTCGGGCTTTATCGTCACCGCGGACGCATACCGTTTTTTCATGCATGAAACCGGCCTCGACAAGCGCGTTGGAGACACGCTCCGCGGACTTGATACAAAAGACGTGCGTGAACTCGCGAAGCGCGGCGCGCTCATCAGAAAAATGATTGTAAGCACGGAGCTTCCCAAGGAGCTCGCGTTCGCGGTCCGTTCGGCATATGCGGACATGGAGAAACGGTACGGCAAGAATGTCGACGTTGCGGTCCGTTCGTCAGCGACCGCTGAAGACCTGCCGGGGGCATCGTTTGCGGGAGAACACGAAACGTACCTCGGTATTCGCGGCGCAGACGGCGTTAGTAATGCGACGCGCTCGGCTTTTGCATCACTCTTTACGAACCGTGCGATTTCATACCGCGTGGACAAGGGATTTGCGCACACCGATGTCGCGCTCTCTGTCGGCGTGCAAAAAATGGTCCGCTCGGACAAAGGTTCTTCGGGTGTTATGTTCACCGTCGACACGGAGTCAGGATTCAAAGACGTCGTGGTGATTGACGCCGCATGGGGATTGGGCGAAATGGTTGTCCAGGGAAAAACGACACCGGACGAATATCTGGTTTTCAAGAAGACACTCGACACAACGCACGTGCCGATTATCGGCAAAGAGCTCGGAGAAAAAGCGCAGATGATGATTTATGGAGGCGGCAAAGGCGCGGCGGTCAAACAAACGAAGGTGATTGCGACTCCGGCCGCAAAACGCGCGCAGTTTGTGCTTTCGGATGACGAAATTCTGACGCTTGCAAAGTGGGGCGTCGCGATTGAAGAACATTATTCGGCGCACCACAAAAAATGGACGCCGATGGATATGGAATGGGCGAAGGACGGTGAGACAGGAGAGCTTTTCATCGTGCAGGCGCGCCCCGAAACGGTCCAGGCACGCAAAGACTTTTCAAAGATTACCGAATACGTCCGCGAGGGAACAGGAAAAACGCTGGTTGCGGGCATTTCCGTCGGCAGTGCCATCGCGCACGGCAAGGCGCACATCATTCTTGACCCGAAGAAGATTCACGAATTTAAAAAGGGAGAGGTGCTCGTTACCGACATGACGGACCCCGACTGGGAACCTATCATGAAAATCGCGTCGGCAATCGTGACGGACAAGGGCGGGCGCACGTCGCATGCGGCCATCGTGTCGCGCGAGCTTGGCATTCCGGCGATTGTCGGCAGCGGCAACGCGACGAAGAAGCTCAAGACGGGGATGGACATTACCGTTGATACGACAGGCGCAGACGGCCTTGTGTACAAAGGCACGATACCGTTTACGACGCGCATTCATGACCTCGGCAACACGCCGAAACTGCGCACCAAGATTATGGTGAACGTCGCGTCGCCCGACCATGCGTTTGAAGCGTCGTTTCTTCCGGTAACCGGCGTCGGTCTTGCGCGTGAGGAGTTCATCATTGCGTCAGCAATCGGCGTACACCCGAACGCACTCATCAACTTTGCAAAGCAGCCGGCAAAAATCAAAAAACAGATTGAAGCGAAGACGAAGGGGTGGAGTGATAAAGTTGCGTACTACACGGACAATCTTGCATACGGCATCGGCGCCATCGGTGCGGCATTCTACCCGCGTCCGGTCATCGTTCGTTTTTCTGATTTCAAAACGAACGAATACCGCTCGCTTTTAGGAGGTGAAGCATATGAACCGAAGGAAGAGAACCCGATGATCGGGTGGCGCGGCGCGTCTCGATATTACGACCCGAAATTTAAAGATGCGTTTGCGCTCGAATGCCGTGCCATCGCGAAGGTGCGCACCACGATGGGATTGGACAACGTTATACCGATGGTGCCGTTCTGCCGCACGCTTGCTGAAGCGGAATCAACGCTTGAAACAATGGCGAGCGAGGGTCTCGTATCCGCTTACTCCGCCAAAAAAGGCGTGGACAGAAAAACAGCAAACACGCCGGTCTACATGATGTGTGAAATTCCGTCGAATGTGCTGCTTGCCGATGAGTTTTTTGAACTTTTTGACGGTATGTCAATCGGCAGCAATGACCTCACACAACTGACACTCGGTCTTGACCGTGATGCGGGCATTCTTGCGCACATCGGCAACGAAACCAACGACGCGGTGCGTATTCTCATTGCCGCAATCATCAAAAAGGCGAAGGACAAAGGAAAATACATCGGCATTTGCGGGCAAGGGCCGTCCGATTTGCCGAATTTTGCGGAATTTCTCGTCCGCGCGGGCATTGAAAGCATGTCGCTGAATCCCGACTCGGTGATGAAAACCATCTCACTTGTTGCAAAAGTGGAGGGAGGTGCAAACAAAAAATGATAACTATACAAAAACTGAACGCGCATACGATACCTGACTCGCGTGGCGAGGAAACGGTGGAATGCGTGCTCACGACGAGTGACGGTGTTGAGGTTGTCGCGAGCGTGCCGCAAGGAAAAAGCACGGGTTCGCATGAGGCGGTTTCGGTTCCTGCAGCGGACGCTATCCGTTCCATAGAAGAAAAAATTGCGCCTGCGCTCATCGGAAAACCGGTGGACGATATCCGTGCGCTCGACGCCGTTCTTATCGCGGCGGCGGGGGAGCAGAAGGCGACGCTTGGCGCAAACGCAACGCTTGCAACGTCTATCGCCGTTGCTCGCGCGGGTGCCCGAGTGTCCGGGGAACCACTCTGGAAATTTCTCCGCAGATTTCTTCCGTACACGCCGCACGAGTCATCATTTCCGAAGCCGTTTGTGAACGTCATTAACGGCGGTTTGCATGCGGGGGGCAATATTCCGTTTCAGGAATATCTGGTTATTCCGCAGGAAAGCACCATACGCGAATCGCTTGCTGTTGCTGAAGATGTGTACCGCGGTATCGGCTCGCTCGTCCGTGAGCATGATGCCGACTGTCCGCTTGGTGACGAGGGCGGGTTTGCGCCTGTGCTGAACGACCCGCTGCTTCCGTTTGCGCTTATTCGTGAAGCATCGGAGAACATTGGTATCGATGTCACACTCGGACTAGATGCGGCGGGAACGGATGTTGCGCTTGATGATGAGGAAAAGGCGGCATGGTACGAAAAAATGGTTTCTGAGTACGGACTGTTTTATCTCGAAGATCCGTTCGGCGAAGAAGATTGGAGTGATTTCACCGGCATCCGCAAGCGCTATGCGAACGAAGTTGTTGTTGCAGGTGATGATCTCACGACGACGAACGTCGAGCGCATGAAAATCGCGCATGAGAAAGGAAGCGTAAACGGCGTCATTTTGAAACCGAATCAGATTGGCACGATTGCCGAGGCGCTCGACGCCGCGGCGCTCGCACATGAGTACGGCTGGTACATCGTGGCATCGCATCGCTCGGGTGAAACACGCGACGATTTCATTGCTGATTTCGCGTACGCGGTGGGCGCCTCCGGCATAAAAATCGGCGCTCCGGCGCAGCCGGAGCGCCTCACGAAATATGACCGCCTGAAGGCGATTGAGAAGGAAATGGGTATCTAAACGCCCCCGGAAAAGCGTGGTATAGTGTTCCGTATGGCAAAAGAGGAAAACGACAAGATGGATAAAATCATCTCGCTCTCCAAGCGGCGAGGTTTTATTTTTCCCGGCTCTGAAATCTACGGCGGTCTCGCCGGTACATGGGACTACGGCCCTCTGGGTTCCGAGCTCAAACACAATGTCAAAACACTCTGGTGGAAGCGATTTGTGCAGGACCGCGACGACATGTACGGCATTCATTCGGCAATCATCATGAATCCGAAGGTGTGGGAAGCATCGGGCCATGTGTCCGGCTTTGCCGACCCGTTGGTTGAGTGTAAAAAGTGCAAGCGTCGGTTCCGTGCGGACCACCTTGAGGACGCAAAAAAGTGTTCTGAATGCGGCGGGGAACTGGGTGAAGCGCGCCAGTTTAACATGATGTTCAAAACTTCAATCGGCGCCACGGAAGATGAAAGTTCAGTATCGTACCTGCGTCCTGAAACCGCCGGTGGTATGTTTGTGAACTTCAAAAATGTGCTGGACACCTTCCACCCGAAACTGCCGTTTGGTTTGGCGCAAATTGGAAAAGCCTTCCGCAACGAAATCGCGCCGCGCGACTTCCTCTTCCGCTCCCGTGAATTTGAGCAGATGGAGGTGGAATATTTTATCCGCCCCGAGAACTGGGAGAACGCATTTGAGGAATGGCGGCAGATAATGCTCGATTGGACAAAGGAAATCGGTTTGAAGCCGGAACACGTGCATGAGCATGAAATTGAAAAAGGGGATTTGGCATTCTACTCAAAACGGACGATTGATTTTGAATTTGATTACCCGTTCGGGCAGAAAGAGCTCTACGGTCTTGCATACCGCACCGACTATGACCTTGGCCGTCATGCTGAATTCAGCGGCGCTGACCTCACCTACTTTGACGAAGAAGAAAAGAAGCGATTCACACCGCATGTTATCGAGCCGTCTTTGGGCGTTGACCGGACGATTCTTGCAATTCTTTCGGATGCGTATGATGAAGAAGAAGTAGAAGGGGAAACGCGCGTTGTATTGCGCCTGAAGCCCGCCGTCGTGCCGGTGCATGTTGCCGTCTTGCCTCTGATGAAGAAAGACGGGCTTGCGGAGAAGGCGAAAGAAGTTTCAAAAATGCTCAAAAAAGATTTTCGTGCGATGTATGACGAATCGGGCTCCATCGGCAAACGCTACCGACGACAGGATGAAATCGGAACGCCTCTCTGTGTCACCGTTGACTACGACACCCTGGAAGACGGTACGGTTACCGTCCGCGACCGCGACTCAATGAAACAAGAACGCGTCGCAATTGCCGACCTCAACGAGCGCATTCAAAAAATGCTCGGGTAGGTGCGGCGAAGACAGAAAAAGAGTATGACTGATAAAAAACTACTTGGTAGCGCGGCTATTTGGGCGAGAATCACGAATCCGGCCGCGGATCATTGGGAAGAAATCGGAAAGAGCGTTGTATTTCTCGAACACGAAGCTTTTGGTGATGAGTCTTTCACAGCGGAGCAGCTTGAGGCGGATTTT
>CAZSMD010000022.1:0-5444 GCA_964608145.1 uncultured Candidatus Saccharibacteria bacterium
TGCGTATCACATTTTGCATTAGCGACGCCGCGCTCTTTGAGGCGTTTGAGAAGTTCTTCTGAAGCGGCGGCGAGGGTCTTTTCATCAACGCCCTGTTCCGCCTTGCCTTTGTCCATCTGAGCAAGCTGTTTTTCCGCATCTTCGTCTGACATGCCGCCCGAAACGAGAGCCATTTTGAGCGCACCGCGGTTATTGATGCGAATTTCAAAATCCTCATCCTTCGCGCCGAACGCTTTCATGATGCTGTAGGCAAGCGAGATGATTTCAACTTCCGCCTCAATGCCCGGCACACCGAATATATCGGCATTCAGCTGCCAAAACTCACGCACGCGTCCGCGCTGCGGCCGCTCGTAACGAAAAAAGTTTTCGATGGAGTACCAGCGGGCAGGGAAGCCGAGCTCGCGGCGTCTCGCCGCAATCATGCGCGCGACCGAGGGCGTCATTTCGGGGCGAAGCGTCACCGAGCGGTCGCCGCGGTCGGTGAATGTGTAGGTCTGCTCATTGACGATTTCCTCGCTTGTTTTTGACGTATAGAGCTCGGTCGGCTCCAAAAGTGAGGCGCCGTATGCCTCATAGCCGAAACGTTCGCAGACATTCTTCCATGTGCTGAAAATGTAATTTTGAACCGCCTTGTCCTCGGGATAGAAATCACGGACGCCTTTGTACGGTTCTGTTGTAACCTTTTTGGCTTTTTCCGACATGTACCCAGTGTAGCGCAGGAGCTGATTACAGGAAAGAGAGGGGATTCACGTCAACGTCGTACATCGGCGGAAGGTTTTTAAGAGTTTCAAGAAGCCGGTCATCGGGCCAGTCCTCTTTTTTGAGCGTGACGAGAAGGTGCGCTTCAAACACATTTTTTACCGTCGCAATGAACGCCGGGTAGACCGCCGTGTCACGGGGTGCAAGTGTCTGTGCGAGCGCTTCAAGCGCTTTGGTGACCGACTCGCGTTCTCCGCGCAAAGAGATTTTGACCGCGATGCTCCAGGGCGGATACGCAAGATCGCGCCGCATTTTTTCCTCGTACCGGTAGAGACCGGCGCCGTCTCCGTCACGCACAAATCCGAGCGCAGCGTACTCGGGGCTTTTTGTCTGCACCACACATGCCGAATGCGACGCGGTGCGCATATCGGAGAGCAGGTGGAATAAACGCTCGTTCATTCTGAAATCCGGCAGTGCGACAAGTGAGTCGATGGAAACGACAACGGTCGTATCGACGCCATGCTTCATGACGTAGGGAAGGGCCATCTCAGTCCCCAAGAGAATGCTCCCCGGAGTGTTGAGCCACTCGGCGAGCGCCTTCTCGGCGCGTTTGGGTGTCGTCGTCGCGTCCCCGCTTACTTCAATACAGCCTGTTTCCGGAAACAGCGCGGTGAGTTCCCCGCGCACGCGTTCTATGCCGTAGCCCCATGCCTCAAGCCGCCAGCTGCCGCATGTGTCGCAGACAGTTTGCGCGCCGCGGCGGTGATTGCACCGGTGGCACATAAACAGGCGCTCGGCCGCTCCTTCGGCATTCTGGCGCGTGTGCAGCACGAGCGGCGCGTCACAACGGTCGCAGGACAATGTCGCGCCGCAGTCGCGGCACGTGGTAATTGACGCAAAACCGCGCCGTGCGACGTACACAAAACATGACGCGCGTTTTCGCAGCGCGCGCAAAAGCGCCTCGTGCGCATGCGGAGAAAACATCTGCTGCGGTTTTGCGTCATCATCCGGCACGCGCCGAACGTCAACGATATCAAATGTGCTCTGATACACCTGACGCATGGACGGGCGCATCACATCTTCAATCTCGTGTTCGCCGTAGCGCGCAAGCGTATCAATGCTCAAAAATGTGTCGCCGAAGACAACGTCTGCAGAAAATGCGCGCGCAATTTCTTCTGTTGCAAGACGAATGTCCAAATGCGGACGTTCGCGCATTTTATAGAGCGATGAAGATTCGCGTTCAAGCACGTAAAGACCGATATCATGCCGCGGGAGCGCCAGGAATGAGTAGGTGCCGATAATGAGCACCGGATGCTTCGTTTCAAGGGCTTTTTTCCATACCGTTCTCGTCTGTTTTGGCGTGAGTGCGCTCGTCATGAGAAATGCGTGGTCTTCAATGCCGCGTGCAAGCAGCGTGTGGAGACGCTCTGCGTCGTGTGCGCTCGGCACAACAAAAAAAACCGACTGGTGCTTTGCAAATGATTCACGCACCATGCCCTTGTAATGTCCGTGGCGATGTTCCGACTCAAGCTGCAAAACCCGGACTGTCGGCGCATCCGCGCGAAGCGGCGCGGTTCCTTTGTTGAGTAGGAGCTTGGCCGGGAGTTCTTCAAAGAGTGCCGCGGGTGTAAGCGCGGCGAGTACGGCTCCTTCGTGCGTTGCATGGAGATGCGCAATGTGTGCCGCCGCGCGCATGAACGTTTCCGGGAAAAATGCGTTCGTAATCACCCCGTCGATTTTTTTGAGGGAAAACCCCGCTTGTTTGATGGTTGCTTTTTCAAGCGCGATGTCACGAGCCGCGACAACCAGGCCCGGAATACGTCTTTTTCGAAGGGAGATACGCACCAGGGCACCCAGGGCGATATCTTCCTTGCTGTAGTAGGAAAGCGTTTCGATGCGTGCCCCCTTGGCTATGGGAATGACGGAGAGTAAGCGCATGGTGTGTGTAGTATACTGCATATGATGACCGAGACCGAAGTATTCCGTGTGACAGGCCTTGCGGGCGAGAAAAAGCTCTCCGGGACAATTGCCGTTTCCGGATCAAAGAACGAAGCCTTGCCGCTTCTTGCGAGCGCCCTCTTGTTTAAAGACCCCGTCCGCTTTGCGAACATGCCGCAGATTAGCGACATTGAAAGCATGCGTACGCTTCTCGAAAGTATCGGCGTTGTCTCTGAATCCAAGGAACACACGCTCACCGTGGACGCGCGCGGAATTTCGAAGGAATCTTTCAATCGTGACGTCGCGCGGAAATTCCGCGCATCTGTTATTGCAACGGGGCCGCTTCTTGCGCGCACAGGTGAAGTCGTCTTCCCGCCGCCGGGCGGCTGTTTAATCGGCAAGCGGCCGATTGATGTGTTTCTTTCGGGCTATGAAAAAATGGGTGCGACTGTTTCTGTGCTTGATGACGGGGAGGTATTCCGCATTACGGCGCCCGAAGGCGGTCTTCGCGGCGCGCATATCATTTTTCGTGTACAGAGCGTGACGGGCACGGAGGCATTGCTCATGGCGGCCGTGCTTGCACACGGAACAACAACGCTTGAGAACGTCGCGCTTGAACCGGAAGTAACCGCACTTGCCGAGGCGCTCTGTGCATGCGGAGCAAAAATTGACGGCATCGGCACGACAACGCTTGTTATCACGGGAACCGGCGGCGTGCCGCTTTCGTTTGGAGACCGGTCGCCGATTGCGGTCATTCCCGACCGCATTGAAGCGGGGAGTTTTATTGTGCTTGGCGCATTGTGTGCGGAAAATCTGACCATCACCAACTGTGCGACGAAGCATCTTTCGCTGCCGCTTGAAATGCTCCGTGACGCGGGCGTGTTGTTTGAAGCGACCGACACGACCGTCACGATTTCGAACAACACAAAGGCAAACAAGGTATTTCGTTCGCTGCAAATTCGCACGCACGAGTATCCCGGATTTCCGACTGATCTTCAGGCACCGATGAGTATTTTTGCGACACAGGCGACTGGCGAGAGCGTCGTCGAAGAAATGATTTTTGAGGAACGTCTGGGTTATCTCGAAGACATCGCGCGCATGGGAGCAAACATCGTTATTGCCGATTCACACAAAGCAATCATTACCGGCCCTATGAAGCTCACCGGACGGGAGCTCTACAGCCCTGATTTGCGGGCCGGGTTGGCGTACATCATTGCCGCGCTTGTCGCGAAAGGCACGTCGCATATCTACAACATCCATTACATAGAACGCGGGTACGAACACATCGAAGAAAAGCTCCGCGGTATCGGTGTTGCTATTGAACGCGCGGTCGTGTAGAGTGCCGGCAGACGTGCCAACCTACGGAGGTTCACTCGTGCCCATTACGGAATCTGAAGTCAGGCGTCGGATTCGCATTGCCCTGCGCAAAGTGCTGGCGCAGGCGCCACATCTTGGGGAGCAGTCGCAGGTGGAAGTGGAGAACGTCATTCGCACCGCGCTCCTTGAGGAAGGGCTCTACTTCAAGAGCAAGGAGGACGAGTCTCCGGGAAACGGTATCGTCCTTTGGTACCGCACCGGCAAGGAGCGGAGGGTTGTGCTTTTCCGCGTCTCGCTCTCGGGCGCGTTCTATCTCAATGATTCGGAGCACGTGTCCCGAAGCCGCTTCGAAATCAGCATCGCGGAACCCGAGAACATGCCGCTTGCGTAAAACTGCAATCGGCGGCGCCGCATCTCGACAACCAGTCGAGGCGGCGCCTTTTCAATTTGTAAAAGAAGTCAAACCTGTGTAGCATACAGAGACCTATGGGGTTTTTCTCTAAGAAACTCGGCATTGACCTTGGGACAACGAACGTGCTCGTATTTGTACCGGGAAGCGGCATCGTCCTCAACGAACCGTCTGTTGTCACTGTATCTCAGGACGACAATAAAATTCTTGCGGTCGGCGCGGAAGCAAAACGCATGGTCGGCAAGACACCGGAATCAATCATTGCATACCGCCCGCTCAAAGACGGTGTTATTGCGGATTACCGCGTGACGGAGGCAATGCTCCGCTACTTTATCGACAAAGCCCTCGGCAAATGGAATTTTTGGAAACCGGACGTGCTTATTTCTGTCCCCGCAGGCGTCACATCAACTGAGCGGCGTGCCGTTGTTGAAGCGGCCGTCAAAGCGGGAGCAAAACAGGCTTTTGTCATCAAGGAGCCGATTCTCGCCGCCATCGGAGCGGGTATTCCTATTCAAGATCCTGAAGGACACATGGTCGTTGACATCGGCGGCGGCACCACTGACGTCGCGGTTATTTCACTGGGCGGAATTGTCACCTGCACATCGGTAAAAGTCGCCGGCAATAAAGCTGACCAGGCGATTGCCGACTACATCAAGAAAAACTACAACCTTTCAATCGGCGAGCGCTCCGCTGAAGAGATTAAAATCGGCATCGGCTCTGCGGTTCCTGTCGAAGAAGAACTTTCCATGCACGTCAAAGGGCGCGATGTCATCACCGGGCTTCCGCGCGACATGGAAATCAAAACGAATGAAGTCGTCAAAGCAATCCGCCGCGAACTTCGGGAGATGGTACGCGCAATCCGCGACGTGTTCCAGGAGACGCCGCCCGAGCTTGCAGCCGACATCATCGACAAGGGCATCACAATGACCGGCGGCATGTCGCAGCTTCGTAATTTCCCCGAACTTATCTACCGAACAACCGGTGTTCGTGCAAAAGTCGCGGATGAGTCGTTGTTCTGCGTCGCCAAAGGAACCGGCATTGCACTCGAGCACCTGGACACGTACAAGAAATCAATCATCGC
>CAZSMD010000023.1:0-4336 GCA_964608145.1 uncultured Candidatus Saccharibacteria bacterium
GATACACGAGTGTCTCAGTGTACGCCGCATTCTCGGCACTGTGTGTGACGGGAATTTTTGCGGCAAGCGCGCGGGCTTCCTCGAAAAGCAGAGGAAGCGGACAAGGCTCGGAGCGCGTGTACGGCGCATCGGCTACTGCAAAAGCTTGGGTGACAAAGAGCGCCCCCAAAAGGAGCGCGGCGGCGAATACTCGGCGCATGCGGGCTCCTTTCTGAAGAGGTCTGCCCTCAAGTGTACGTGGTTTCTAGCGCTTCTCAACCGTGTAGCCGGCGGGAGCGTTTTTAAGGTATTCCTCGATGCTGTCGCGCGACAGGAGTCCTTTTTGTGCACCGATGTGCTGAACAACAGACATAGAATTGACGGGTCCCCACAGAAGCGCCTCGGGGAGGGTTTTTCCGAGCGCGAGAGCGGCAACGACGGTCGACGAAAATGCGTCGCCGGCGCCGGTTCGGTCAACGGGCTGCCGCGGGTCGGGGAATATCGGAACAGAGAGCATGTGGTTTTCCGCGGAGTCATATGCGAACGCGCCGTTCATGCCGTCGGTAATGACAACAATTTTTGGACCAAGCGCTGCGATTCCTTTGAGCAGCGCGTCGGTGTCTTGAAGATTCTCCGTTTCCAAAATTCTTCCTGCTTCTTCACGGTTGCAGAAGAAAATATGCGTGTGTTTGTACACATCAGAGAGTTCCTGCGCACCGAGTTTAATCTGGAATGTCCCCGGCTGAAAGGCGAATTTGATTGACGGATGTGCTTCAAGATAGCGCGCAATTTCGTGGTGGTAGCTGAGCGAGTGTTCCGCGAGCGATGAAAGGTAGAGCCATGTCGGTTCTCCGATGTCGGGAAGCGCATACGGATAGGGCTGGTGTTTGATGAGAATGGTGCGCTCCGGGCCGAACTGAAGTACGTAGTGATGATTGGAGAGCATGTCTTCGTGAATCCGGACGAAAGCAGTCGAGACGCCCTGCATGGTGAGCGTCTCAAGTATTTTTTCTCCGAGCTCGTCTCCGCCGACGTTCGAAACAAACGCGGACGAGACACCAAGGCGAGTCGCCGCAACGGCGGCGTTTGCGGCATTCCCGACCGCGTGCACGGTAGTAACGCCCGAGTACGCAACTTTGTCGCCGAAACGGAAGCAAATTTCCTGGTACCCCTTATCTTCAGGGTCGCGGTCGGTGTCAATGCGGACATCTTCGAGCTGTATAAATTCGTCGGTAACCGTGTCGCCGATAGCGATAAAATCATGTTTCTCCATATGGGGAAAGTATACCACGGTGACGCAGGCGTTCGTGGTACACTGAAAGCGTATGCAGACACTCTGTTCCGTCATTGCGACAGCGCGCGCCGAGGGAAAAGCGGTGGGCCACTTTAACGTCGGAAACATAGAGATGTTTCAGGCGGTTCTTCAGGCGAGTGAAGAGACAAAACTTCCGGTCATCATCGGGGTCTCCGAGGGCGAACGGGATGCATTTGGTATTCGCAATATCGTTGCTCTTGTTGACGCCGCCCGGAAAAAAGGAGCAACGGTTTTCCTGAATGCGGATCACACCTACAGTGTGGAGCGCGTGAAAGAGGCGATTGATGCCGGATTTGATGCTGTTATTTTTGACGGAGCGATGCTGCCGCTTCAGGAAAATATTCAAAAGACGCGTGAATGTGTGGAGTATGCGCGCCGCTCGGGGCGCGAAGTTGTGGTAGAGGGGGAGCTTGGTTTTATCGGAAACGGTTCCCAGATTATTGATGCGCTCCCTCCCGGGGCGGCGATTACGGAAGACACGATGACGACAGCCGACGATGCGAAGCGTTTTGTTTCAGAAACAGGCGTGGACCTTCTGGCGCCCGCGGTGGGGAACATCCACGGCATGTTGCGGAACGCGCCAAACCCGAATCTTTCGATTTCGCGTGTCACGTCAGTCGCACAGGCGGCTGGCGTTCCGCTTGTGTTGCACGGGGGCTCGGGCATTTCGGACGATGATTTTCGGAAGGCGATTCTTGCAGGCATCGCAATCGTGCATATCAGCACTGAATTGCGCGTCGCGTTCCGCGACGCGCTCGAGCGCTCGCTCGCCGAAAACCCGGGCGAGCTCGCGCCCTATAAATACACCCGCAGCGCCGTCGCTGCTGTTTTTGCGGTCGTCCGCGACCGCCTCATGTTGTTTGCCGGCCGGGGTTGATTTTTATGCCCTGTTGTGCGAGAATGACTGCAACGCGTAGAGCGTTTTTATTGTATGACGACATCACTACACATCGAGGAGCGCGCGGAAGGCATCAAGCCGGATACGCTTCGCAAGGCGGGCAAAATCCCTGCTGTTTTGTACGGACCCAAAGAAAAGACCGTCGCGATTACACTCGACCGGGCTGCATTTGAAAAGGTATGGCGCGCAGCCGGAGAGACAACCATCATAGATCTTGAGGGCGTCGGCGAGACAAAAGAAGCGCTCATTCACCAGGTGGATTTACACCCGGTTACCGACATCCCCCAGCACGCGGACTTTTACGTCGTTGAAAAGGGCAAGAAGGTGCAAATTGACGTTCCGCTCGTCTTTGTCGGCGAGGCACCGGCGGTCAAGAACCTTGGCGGTACGCTCATGAAGTCTATGTACGAAATTAAGGTTGAAGCATTGCCGAAAGAGCTTCCGCACGAGATTGAGGTAGATATTTCGAAACTTGTAACCTTTGAGGACCAAATCGCCATTAAAGATATAACGGTACCGAATACGGTTACCGTCCTCGCAAATCCCGATGACACGGTCGCCTCTGTTGCTGAACCGAAAGAGGAAGAAATCGAAGAAGCACCGGCAACCATCGACATGGAATCAATTGAAGTTGAACAGAAGGGCAAGAAAGAAGAGGAAGGAGAAGGAGAAACACCGGCCGAATCGAAGGAATAAAGAGGAGGGCGAGTGTCGGCAGATGTCGGGAAGCATCTATGACCACACCTTTACATCGAATCGTTCTTGGAAGCGCACTCATCGTTTTTTTGCTGTGCGGTGCTTCTCGCGTGTCTGCGGAAGTGTCCGTTGAAGAGCGCGAGCAGGAACTGCAGGAGCAGCTCGAAAAAACACTCAAGGAGATTAACAGTCTCCAGGTTTTCTATAATCAAAAAAGTCAGGAACGCGCATCGCTCGAGCGAGACGTGGAGCTTTTGGATACCCAAATCGAGAAATCGCGGCTTTCCATTCAGGCGCGTACCATCGCCATCAAACAGCTTTCCGGAAGCATCGGGGAAAAGGCGGACACAATTGTGAGTCTGAGCGAAAAAATGCTGCGCCAAAAAGAATCGCTCGCGCAGCTCATCAGAAAGACAAACGAAATTGACGACTACTCGCTTGTTGAGGTCGCGCTTTCAAACCAGAACGTCTCGGATTTTTTTGAAGACCTCGATTCGTTTGAGTCCATCAACATGTCGCTCCAGGGTTCGTTCCGCGATATTGAAGAGACAAAATCAGACACGGAGATTCAGAAAAAGACACTCGAACAGCGCCAGGCGGAGGAAATAGAATTGCGCGAACTCCAGGAACTTGAAAAACAAAAAATTGAAGCACAGGAGGCGGAGAAAGAGCAGGTGCTTAATGTGACGCGCGGACAGGAGGGGCTCTACCAGCAGTTGATTGTGCAGAAACAACAGACCGCGGCGCAGATTCGCGCGGAGCTGTTCCGTTTGCGCGGCTCGACGGCGATTTCATTCGGTGAAGCGCTTGATTTTGCGCAGGCGGCATCCGCAAAGACGGGCGTGCGCGCCGCGCTGCTCTTGGGAACGCTCCAGCAGGAAACAAAACTCGGTGACTTCCTCGGCAACGGCAACTGGCAGACCGATTCGCATCCCGACCGCGACCGCTGGATTTTCCCGATTCTTATGCGTGAACTCGGGCTTGATCCGAACGTGATGCCGGTGTCAAAAGCGCCGTCGTATGGATGGGGAGGCGCGATGGGTCCTGCACAGTTTATTCCGTCAACGTGGGTTTTGTACGCCGGGTATACGTGCAACAAAGTCGCACAGACCTGTACCTATGACGAAAGCAAAGACCGCATTGGCACCTTGACCGGCAATACGCCGCCCAATCCGTACAATCCGCAGGATGCGTTTATGGCGGCGGCCATTCTTCTCAAAGACAACGGTGCAGACCGCGGCACCTGGGACGCTGAGCGTCTTGCCGCGTTGCGCTACTTTGCCGGATGGGGAAATGCAAGCAAACCCGCCTACGCCTTTTACGGCGATGAGGTGATGCGCCTTGCAACCGGCTACCAGTCGCAGATTGACATTTTGTCGAAGGAGTAGGGGGCATGGTATGATTTTGGTATATGAAAAAAATATTTTTCGGGCTCTTTTTTGCCCTTA
>CAZSMD010000024.1:0-4000 GCA_964608145.1 uncultured Candidatus Saccharibacteria bacterium
GCACATCGAGTTGTACTTTGCGCGTGAGATTGCACCAAAGTAACCAGCTGCCGGCATAACACCGTTAGCTGACTGCCATGCTGCTACTGCGCTCTGTGTAATAGGACCAAAATATCCTGTTGCTGCAACAGAGAAGACTCCCTTGCTTGCGAGGAAATTCTGGAGTGCTGTTACATCTGCACCCTGTGAACCAACTGTGAGGTCCCGAGTGAAGGTGTAGCATGATGAGCTGCTTGAGCTTGAGCTGCCCTGCAATGCAGAGAGCTGTGCGAGCAACGCATCGATTTGTGCCTGGAGTTCTGCTGTAGTTGCTGCCTGTGCCGGTGCGGCAAATGCTGCTACTGCAACGAGAGCTGCCAAGCCGAGAATCATTTTCTTCATATATAGCTTGTTCGTGTAATCCTTTCGAATTACTGATAATGCTACTAATAACTTTACTAATACTTTTTCACTAATCCTTTCTCGTTTGCAAACGTTCGCCCCTACTATGAGGCGCGCTCGCTCGACGTTTGAGAAAAGAGTAGCTTGCGAGAGTAAGAACCGTCTCACGGTCATGTCTTTTCTGCCGTTATTTCGTGCGGTAAAAAAGTTAATTTTCTTCCGGGATATTCAATTTTCAAAGTGCGTTTCCGTAAAGAAACTGTGCCGAGAAATTCGGTACAAGAACATTATAGGTTCTTTGCGCCGAACAACAAAGCCGTATCTTGTGGATAAATGGCTTTGCCCCGAAACACCTAAAAAGCATAGCATAAAAGCCCTCTTTGCACAATCCTCCTGCCATACCTTCCCTCTCCCTGTTATATGTCGAAAAACGGGCAAAAGGTTACACCCCAGGCGGGTCTTCCGCAGGGGGTGTTTTGAGGGGTAGTCGGGGCGGCTTTTTCCCTAGGCGATCGAGTACACCGTCCAACGGCGTTCTCCTCTCTTTTTAATGGTTCCCGCGCCAAGGAGGTCAATGAGATCACGCTGAACCGTCTTTTCGCTCACACCTTCAATGACTCCGGCGATGTCCTTTATAGTCACTTCGCCCTTCTGTTTTATTACGGAAAGTATCTTATCCTTTCTTCCGTTGTTGTCTGAACGAGGTTGTCTTTTAGAAGCTGTTTTTGTGTTTTGTGTCTTTTTGAAATGTCCTTTATCTCTTTCTTGTCCTTTATACTCAAAGACAGGGGCAAGAACCTCTTCCTGAGGGACAACGTTAGGGACAGACGCGAGCATGTCTCCGATGTCTCTTGAAATGTTTTTTACAATGGAGCCGCTTTGTGCAGTAATCCTTTCAAGGAAACGCCGGTACTCGTCCAAAAGGACATTTTTATTCATCGGAGAGATGATGCGGGCAACAGCCCCCATGTGAATTAAAGACATGGTCTCCTCAATCTGGATCTTCAGCCACGACTCGCTCGCCCCCCTGTTTTTGAAAAACGAAACGACCCCGGAGAGGATGTCGAGAGACTTCCTTCGAAGATGTCCTTTAAGCGGCTCCTCATTCGGAAAAAGCCCGGTAACCAAATAAGTTGCGGTTACGAGCTTGCTTGCGTGGTCATAAATACTCCCTGTCCAAGAGTCCAAAGGACGCGGCTCACTATAGTGATTGTCCGATACTTGAATGTCTTTTTTGGGAGGCATATGTCCTTTATTTATGGAGTCCTATATAAAAAGACATTCGTAGGTTACACCTATAGGACTTCAAAGACAAGACTTTTTTGGCACGGCGAAACCGCCGGTTTCAAATGTCAAAGCATGCTCTGATTTTGTGGCTTTAATCGGTCGCAAAAAGTTATCCACTTTTGCGGGAATCTCCGTTATTTTAAAAATACTTTTCGGTGTTGAGTTGTACACCGCATTTTTTGGGGCTTTTTCGTGGTAAAATCACTATGTCTATGGCAAAGAAAAGAAAGAAACGCGTTCGTGAGGAAGCAGAAGGTGGACGATTCGGGCTTGCTGAAGAAACCGTGCACGCCGTGCTTGCCGTCATTTTTTTCGCTATCACCGTTTTCTTCGTACTTGCCGCATTCGACGTCGTGGGAATCGTCGGCCACTACACATTTACCTCTCTCTCAAAGCTCTTGGGGCTCGGCTATTACCTGCTGCCCATGCTCGGATTGGTTCTCGGCGCGACATATATCCAGTCACAGAAGGCGCATTTTGCACTCGCAAATATCATCGGATCAGTTTTATTCTGCCTCTCAGGACTGGGACTTATTGAAACATTTGCTGCGGGCGAGGGTGGGTTCGTCGGAAAGTTCATCTCGACTCCGCTCTCCTATCTTTTTGACACAACCGGCAGTGTTATTTTCCTCGCCGCCGTCTTCATCATCTCCCTTCTTGTTCTTCTCAATACCAATCCGCTGCGCGTTCTGCGCGAGTGGCGCGAGCGACGAGCCGAGGAGCGAGCGCTTCGCGAAGAGGATGAAGAAGATGAGGAGGACGATGACGACGAAGACACCGTCATCATTCCCCCGCCCCCTGCAGAAGTACCCGAGGAAGAGCCGGCTCCCAAAAAACCGCTCTTTGGAAAAAAGAAGGATGAGGAGCTTGTTCCCGGATTTCCTGCGTTCACCGCTTCCTTGGGCGACTATACGCCTCCCCCGCTCTCCATATTTGCCCGCGATTCCGGAACACCCGGTGTCGGTGACATCAAAGCAAACGCAAACATCATCAAACGGACGCTCCAAAACTTCGGCATTGATGTTGCAATGGATGAAGTGTCCATCGGTCCGTCGGTTACCCGGTATGCGATGAAACCTGCCGAAGGAGTGCGACTTTCAAAAATTTTAGGACTGCAGAAAAACCTGGAGCTCGCGCTTGCCGCGCATCCGGTTCGTATTGAAGCGCCGATTCCGGGAAAATCGCTTGTCGGTGTTGAAGTGCCGAACTCAACGAAAACAACCGTCGGCTTGGGCAATTTGCTTACCGCACCGGAGTTCAGGGACTCTGAACACCCGCTCATGGTGGCCCTGGGACGCGACGTTGACGGGCAGGCCTCATTCGCAAACCTCGGCAAAATGCCGCACCTTCTTATCGCCGGCGCAACCGGCTCCGGTAAGTCGGTGACCATTCATGCGCTCATTAATTCACTCCTCTTCCGCAACGGCCCCGACATGATGCGGTTTGTCATGGTGGATCCGAAACGCGTTGAATTGACCCTCTACAACGGCCTCCCGCACCTCCTGACTCCTGTCATTACCGACCCCAAGAAGGCAATTTTGGCTTTGAAGTGGCTCACTAATGAGATGGAACGGCGCTACAACGTGCTCGAGGAAAGAAAAGTGCGCGATATTTCCTCGTACCATGCGACCATCCTCGCACCCGCGCTTGAACGCGCAAAGAAGGGCGCCGCCGAAGAAGTTCCGGAAACAATGCCGTACATCGTTCTTATTATTGACGAGCTTGCCGATATCATGAGCACGTACCCGAGGGAGCTTGAGGCGGGCATCGTCCGTTTGGCGCAAATGTCGCGCGCAATCGGCATCCACCTCATGCTTTCGACGCAGCGGCCGTCGGTTAACGTCATCACCGGTCTCATCAAGGCAAACATCCCCGGCCGTATCGCACTGCAGGTGTCTTCCCAGATTGACTCGCGAACCATTTTGGATGCATCGGGCGCGGAAAAACTGCTCGGCGCCGGTGACATGCTCTTCACCGCAGGTGATATGGGCAAACCGAAACGTATTCAATCCGCGTTTATTTCCGAAAAAGAGGTGAAGAAGGTAACCGAATTTTTGCGCGACCACGGCGACGATGAAGCGTTCTTTGACGTCGCGATGGATCTTGAATCCGTGCAGCACAGTCACGGCGGCGGCGACAGCTTCGGCGGCGAAGATGTAGATGATGATTTGTTCGAGGAAGCGCGCGAAACCGTTATCCGCGCAGGCAAGGCATCAACATCATATTTGCAGCGAAAGCTGCGCGTCGGCTACGCGCGCGCAGCGCGCATTATGGATCTTTTGGAGGAGCGCGGCATCATCGGGCCGGCTGACGGCGCGAAGCCGCGCGACGT
>CAZSMD010000025.1:0-3644 GCA_964608145.1 uncultured Candidatus Saccharibacteria bacterium
CATGGCAACCATGAACCAAATCGTCCGCAAAGGACGAAAAGAAAAAGCACGAAAGACGAAGACGACAGCGCTCCGTCGCGGTTTCAACACGCTTCAGAACCGTCCGAGCCGCTACCCGTCGTCATTCAAACGCGGCGTGTGTACACAGGTCAAAACCACAACACCCAAAAAACCGAACTCAGCTATTCGTAAAATTGCGCGTGTTCGTTTGAGCAATGGTCTTGAGGTAACGGCCTATATTCCGGGTATGGGACACAAGTTGCAGGAACACTCAATGGTCTTGGTGCGCGGCGGCCGTGTGAAAGACATCGGCGTGCGCTACACGATTGTCCGCGGAACGCTTGACGCGGAAGGCGTTGAGAACCGCAAGAAAGGACGCAGCCACTACGGCGCAAAACGACCGAAAAAGAGTTAAAAGTTTATAAAGTTTTTAAAGTTCATAAAGATAAAGAAATCAAGAAAATAGTCCTGAACCTGACTTTATAACTTTACGAACTTTCGACATTAGAAACTGAAATTATGCGACGTCCGCTTTCAACAAAACAGAAGCACCCCGCACGACCCGACAACGTCTACAACTCGGTGACGGTTTCGAAGCTCGTGAATTACGTCATGTACGACGGCGAGAAGTCAGTTGCACAGAAGGCGGTCTTTGATGCGCTTGAAGAAATCAAAACAAAAGGAGAAGTTGCAGACCCCGTACAGCTTTTGGAACAGGCAATCCAGAATGTTGCACCGACTATGGAAGTCCGCTCACGACGTGTTGGTGGTGCAAACTATCAGGTGCCGCACCCGGTTCGTCCGGAGCGTCAGCTCGCGCTTGCTCTCCGCTGGATTCTTGAAGGAGCGCGCGGAAAAAAGGGAAAGGCATTTTCGCACCGGCTTGCAGATGAACTTATGGCAGCAAGTAAGGGCGAGGGTGAGGCAATGAAGAAGCGTGAGAACATGCACCGCATGGCAGAGGCAAACAAGGCATTTGCGCACTTCGCACTCGCGCGGCCGAAAGTGAAGCGATAATTATACAAAGAAACAAGCGCCCCGCGGTCTTCCGCGGGGCGTTTCCGTATGCCGCATTGTCAAAATATGCTTGTGTGCTATAGTGGCTGTGCCCGCAGAGGGCGATTTTTATACTCATTCTTTTTATGCAACGCGACTATCCTCTAGAAAAAGTACGCAACTTCGGAATCGTTGCGCACATCGACGCCGGAAAAACGACGGTTTCCGAACGTATTCTCTTTTATACCGGTCTTTCACACAAAATCGGTGAAGTGCACGAAGGTGCGGCAACCATGGACTGGATGGATCAGGAGCGCGAGCGCGGCATTACGATTACCGCCGCGGCAACGACCTGTTTTTGGATTCCAACATATGAAAACGGCAACGCTGAACGCAAACACCGCTTTAATCTCATCGATACACCGGGACACATTGACTTCACGATTGAAGTAAAGCGCTCACTCCGCGTTTTGGACGGCGCCGTCGTGGTATTTGACGGTGTTTCCGGAGTTGAACCGCAATCAGAGACAAACTGGCGCTACGCCGACGACGGCAACGTGCCGCGCATTTGTTTCATCAACAAGCTTGACCGCACGGGCGCGTCGTTTGAGCGTTCATTCCAGTCAATTTTGAACCGTCTTACACCGAATGCTATCCGCATGCAGATTCCAATCGGGGAAGAAGACAAGCACGAAGGTGTCATTGACCTCCTCACCATGCGCGCCTGCTATTTCGAAGGAAACATGGGCAATACGCTGCGCTGGACGGAGATTCCTGAAAACCTCAAAGCGGATGCTGAAAAGTACCGTCACGAACTTATCGAAAAAATTGTCGGCGAGGACGAAACACTCATGGGCGATTACCTTGAAGGAAAGGAGATTGCACTCGCTGATTTGAAGCGTGTGCTCCGCGTTGCAACGATTGCAAACAAACTCGTCCCGGTCTTTACCGGTTCGGCGCTTAAGAACAAAGGAGCACAGCTCGTACTCGACGGTGTCGTTGACTATCTGCCGTCACCTCTGGACATTCCGCCGACCCGAGGCATTGACCCCAACACAAATGAACACATTGTCCGCAACGCTTCGGACGACGAGCCGTTTGCCGCGCTTGCCTTTAAGGTACAGACCGATCCGTTTGTGGGCCAGCTTACATTCTTCCGCGTCTACTCGGGAACACTCGAAGCCGGTTCCTATGTCTACAACTCAACAACGGGCGACAAGGAGCGCCTGAGCCGTATTGTCCGCATGCATGCGAACGAACGCGAGGAAGTGAAGAAGGTGTTTGCCGGTGAAATCGCCGCAGCCGTCGGTTTGAAGAGCACGAAGACATCCGACACGCTCTGTGACGAGAATCACCCGATTGTGCTTGAGCGCATTAAAGCACCGGAACCGGTTATCTCGCTTCGCATCGAACCCAAGACAAAAGCAGACCAGGAAAAGCTCGGGCTTGCGTTGCGCCGTCTTGCCGACGAAGACCCGACATTCCGTGTTTCGTCTGACCCTGAAACGCTTGAGACAATCATCGCGGGCATGGGAGAACTCCACCTTGAGGTGTTGGTTGAACGCATGCGCCGTGAATTTAACGTCGACGCGAACGTCGGACGGCCGCAGGTTGCCTACCGCGAAACGATTACGGGTACCGCGGAAGTTGAAAACAAATACATCAAACAAACAGGAGGCCGCGGTCAGTACGGTCACGTGAAGATTCGCGTGAAGCCGATGGATATGACCGTTAATGAAGAAGACCTGCCGAAAAACACGAAACGCTCAGAAGGGCTCGAGTTCATCAACAGCATCAAGGGTGGTGTCATTCCGCAGGAATACATTCCGGCAATCGAAAAGGGATTGCGCGAGGCGATGGATCGCGGTGTGTCAGCCGGTTACAAGATGGTGAACATTTCTGTCGAACTCTACGACGGTTCGTTCCACGAAGTCGACTCATCAGAAATTGCGTTTAAGATTGCGGCGTCCCAGGCATTCCAGGAAGCGGTTGCAAAGGCAAAACCGGTTTTGCTTGAGCCGATTATGAAGCTTGAAGTAGTGATTCCCGAGCAGTTCATGGGTGATGTAACGGGAAACCTCTCGTCAAAACGAGGTCAGATTGAAGGATTCGAAGACCGCGGCATGCTGAAGGCGGTAAAGGCGAAGGTTCCGCTCTCGGAAATGTTCGGCTACACAACCGACCTCCGTTCAATGACCGAAGGACGCGGTGTTTCAACGATGGAATTTGACCACTACGCGATTGTTCCGGACAACGTCGCGAAGACGATTATTGAAACACGAAAATAGACGAGGGGAAGTGTTTGCGCTTTCGTTTTTTTCTGTATACTTGTTTCGGGTAGTACAACGTGCGGACGCTCCGCACATACTATTAATTAGCATAGGAGACGCGATATTCGGTCCATTCCTTGCTGCGACACAGCAGCGCTCCTGTCTAGGAGCATGCGCAGAACCCGGGAACCCCGCCGTGTTTTTCAACGGCGGGGTTTAATCTTGTCAGAACTCTGTTTTCCTGGTACATTCTCGGCGGAGTTGTATGGGCGGGACAACCTCGCCCAGCTCCCAGATAACGAAAGGGGATAACTAGCGACTAGTCGAAAAGGGAATCCCGACTCGCTGGAAAGTAGGATGGCGTCTTCTCGCGAAGAC
>CAZSMD010000026.1:0-3317 GCA_964608145.1 uncultured Candidatus Saccharibacteria bacterium
ACTCCATGAAATACATTGTGCACACAGACGGGGGAGCGAGAGGAAATCCGGGGCCCGCAGGCATCGGGTTTGTCATCCGCGGGGAACACGAGGTTCTGAAGAAAGCAGGAGTATACATCGGAGAGGCGACGAACAATGTTGCAGAATATGAAGCGCTTATTCGAGCGCTCACGGAGCTTAAAAAAGTCATCCCCAAAGAGAAGCGCAAAGAAGCAAAAGTTGAGGTGCACATGGACAGCGAGCTTGTCGTCAAACAGCTAAACGGCGAGTATCAGATTAAAGAAGAACCCCTCCAGCTTCAGTTTGTGAAAGTATGGAATCTGCGCGTGTCGGAATTCCCGCACATTTCGTTTACACATATTCCCCGCGAGGAGAACCGCGAGGCGGACGCGCTCTACAACAAAGCACTTGATGCCCATCAGGGCACATTAATCGCATAACCGCATTACTATGATTTCAGGATTTATCACGTTTATCCGTGAACAGGGAGTTGTCGGTTTGGCAATCGGTTTTATCCTCGGCGGCGCGGTATCAAAAGTCGTTGCGTCGTTCGTAACCGATATCATTAATCCGATTATCGGCGCAATTTTCGGCTCCACCGCGGGGCTCTCGGGCATGATGGTAGGGCCCGTTGCGCTCGGGAATTTCATCGCGGTGCTCATTGACTTTGTCATCGTCGCGGCGGTTGTCTACTTCATCTTCAAAAAACTCGGCTTTGACCGGTTGGATGTGAAGAAGGAAGGGTAGGAAAGTATCTTGACAAGGTTTTAAAATCGTGTATACTGCTGCTGGTAGTGTGGTCGCCAGCCTACGGGTGTACAGCTGCCTTTCTTGGAAATTTCAAGAAAGGTGTCCGCAGTGCACTGCGGATAAGCGACCAAAAAGGGAAAGCGAGATTCCTCCTCCCCGAACCGAAGCAAGGAGGAATGAAACACGCGAGTACCGCAGCCGCCATTATTGGCGGCTTTTATTTTCTCTTGAACACTCCTGTGCTACAAACACGCCCATGCACGGGCGTGTTTTTGCTGTCGGGATATTTCTTTTTTTCTGCGGAGCAGCCGCATATTCTTTTTTCTTTCACGAATTGCCGGAAGACGCGACGCTTGAAGCGCGTGTCGGAGAGAGGGCGGTCATCGAAGGGCTTGTCGTTACCGAGCCGGCCGTGAAAGAAAATGGACAGCGGTTCGTTGTCGCCGGCGGAGAAACAAAACTTCGTGTGAGCGCGGAAATGTATCCGCGTGTTCAGTACGGCGATACTGTCCGCCTGGAGGGGGTGCTCAAAAAACCGGAAGCGTTTGCAACCGAAAGCGGCCGCATGTTTGAGTATCCGCGCTATCTCGCAAAAGACGGCATCGGGTACACACTATCGTTTCCCGAAGTTACGGTTTTGGAGCGCGGGGGCGGACTCTTCATCAAACGAACACTTTTTTCCGTGCGGCGTGCCTTTTTGAAAACGCTCGAGAGGGCGGTGCCGCAGCCCGGGGCGGCGCTTTTGGGAGGCATTACGGTCGGCGCGGAAGACGGCATGAACAGAACGCTTGAGGATACATTCCGCGTTGTCGGGCTTGTGCACATCATTGTGCTGTCGGGCTACAACATCACCATTGTTGCGGAAATAATCGGCAAGATGCTCTCCCGTTTTTCTCTCGGGGTGTCATGGGCGGGGAGCGCGGCGGGTATTGTGTTGTTTGTTGTGATGACGGGTGCTTCTCCCGCGACGGTCCGCGCAGGTATCATGGCGCTTTTGGTTATCATCGCGCGCGCCGCCGGCAGACGCTACGACATGGGGCGCGCGCTCACCATCGCCGCGGCGGCGATGGTTCTGCACAATCCTCATATCCTCCTCTACGATCCGTCGTTTCAGCTGAGTTTTCTGGCGACGCTCGGACTTCTCTACGGCGCGCCTTTTTTTGAAAACAAGTGCGCCTGGGTGCCCCAAAAGTTCGGTCTTCGTGAGACGGTTGCCGCTACGCTCGGCACGCAGTTTTTTGTGCTGCCACTCCTTGTATACCAAACGGGAAGCGTGAGCGTTGTGTCGCTTCTCGCAAATGTTCTCGTGCTGTGGACGATACCGTTTGCGATGGCGCTCGCGGCTGTAACAGGAGTGCTCGGCATGCTGTCTCTGCCGCTTGCGCTCCCGACCGGATTTCTTGCGTATGCAATAAGTGCGTACGTTATATGGACGGCGGAAATACTCGCGCGTCTTCCGTTCGCGTCTGTTTCAGTGGGTGTACTCCCGCTTTCAGGGCTTGTCGTGCTGTATGGAGCTCTCGCGCTTGCTACTTTTTCCAGAGTGCGTCGAATGCGTCGCTTACGTTCTGCCAGTTAATCGCGCCGAGGTATGCATCAATGTATTTTCCTTTGTCCGCAGGTGCGTAGTCCATGAGGTAGGCGTGTTCCCACATGTCGAGGGCAAGGACCGGCACAAGACCGGTGAGGTGCCCAAGGTGCTGCTCGTCTACCCATTGCGTAAGGAGGCGTTGCGCCGACGGGTCGTAGTAAAGCATTGCCCAGCCGATGCCGCGGGTGAGGCCGATTGCCTTAAACCGGGCAAGAAAGCCGTCTGTGCTTCCCCAAAGGTAGGCGAGGGATTTGGCAAGCTCGCTCGCGGGGGGGAGGGGGGTCGGTCCGCCCTCAAGGGCCCCAAAGTAGTGTTCATGGTTCCGCATACCGTCGAACTCAAAGGCAAAACGGCGCTGGAGCTCGCCCAGGGCATAGGCGTTTTTTTCTGAATCCTTGGCTAATTCCTCGATTTTCTCGAGAATAAGGTTGGCGTTTTTAACGTACCCTTCGTAAAGCCCGAGATGGGCGGTTACGGCCTTCTCAGAGAGGCCTTCGAGGGCGGGGAGGGCGAACTTTTTAGGTGCGTATGGAGGCATAGTAGAGGAGAAAATACTTCTAGTAATAAATATGAAAAGAGTATAGCACGAGCATAAATAGGGCTCTGTTGAGCCGTTTTAGGGCTACCCGTTGACAGGGGGGATTCTTTAATGTCTCGTATTGACAAATCCAAAAGGCATGCTACAATAGAGGCATCTTCCTTCGGAAGTGCCGTATCTATTGGGTACGGCATTTTCGTTCTCTAGGGAAGGTAACTATGCAAACAAAAATCTGGAATTCCTTGCGAATTTCTACTAGTAAGTTCCTTGTCAGTGGTGTAGTGACGTTGCTTGCCCTCGGTGTAAACGCCGGCGTGGTTGCAAACCATGCTGCGGTCGCCGCAACGGCAAGTGGTGTCGATGCATTCCTTAAGGGGGACATCAACGGTGAAATCCTTTGGTTCGCTCGTACGATTTATTCGGAAACGAAAGTACCTG
>CAZSMD010000027.1:0-3260 GCA_964608145.1 uncultured Candidatus Saccharibacteria bacterium
GTGGCGGTCAATGTGACGGATAGAAAAATAGGCGACCAGATAAAGGCGGCGGACAAACTGCACATTCCCTATCTTATTGTCATCGGAGCGGACGAAGTCGCCTCACACACCTATGCGCTCAAAACACTCGGAACGGGCGACTCCGAAACGCTTCCGCTCGCCGATATCCCCGCCCGTGTGCGCCGCTAACTCTGTCTATGGCACGAGAGATTGTTTTTGACATTGAAACAAAAAATATTTTTGATGACGTCGGAAAAAATGACCCGACGCTTTTGGATATTTCCGTCGTCGGACTGTATGACTCGGCAACCGACTCCTATTCAAGCTATGACGAAAGTGAGTTTCCCAAGCTCTGGAAGATTATCGAGCAGGCGGATGTGCTCATCGGCTTCAACTCCGACCATTTTGATATTCCCCTGCTTGATAAGTACTATCCGGGCGATTTGTTCGCAATCAAAAGCATCGACATCATGGTCGCCGTCAAAAATGCGCTTGGGCGCCGCCTTGGCTTAGGCAATATTGCGTCAGCAACGCTTGGTGTCGGCAAAAGCGCGGACGGTCTTGAGGCGACCCGATGGTGGAAGGAAGGAAAATACCAGGAAGTGCGGGACTACTGTCTTCAGGACGTCAAAGTCACGAAAATGCTGTACGACCATATCCGCGAACATAAAAAAATCATGTACCGGGACGGACCGGACCTGAAAGAACTCGTCCTCGATATCTCCTCATGGAGCGAAGGCGGCGCCACGTCGCTCACGCACACGTTACCGTTCTAGCGACGGAAAAAGAACCAAACCCCAAGTTGCCAAACTGCCAAGGGAAGTCTTCAAGTTCAAAGCCCCTAGCGACTTTTGGTTCTTCGGACTATTTCCTTGGTGATTGTTGGTTTGGTCCTTGGTCTTTAGAACCAGAGGTAGAGAACCACAATTATTCCTGCAAGAATAACGCGGTACCACAGAAACACCTTGAAGGTGTGATTTTTTAAGTAGTTGACGAGAAAACGGATTGCCCAGAGACCGGAGACAAATGCGGCAATGCTCCCCAAAACAAGCGGGCCCCATGCCGCGTCTACGCCCCCTGTGCCGATAAGTTTTGAGAGAGAAACCAGACCTGCACCGAGGATAATCGGAAACGAGAGCACAAAAGCAAACCGCGTCGCTTCTTCGCGCCGCAGCCCGTTAAAAAGTCCGCCTGAAATCGTAAGCCCCGAGCGTGACATGCCCGGCAGAAGCGCCAGCGCCTGAAAACAGCCGATCCAGAAACCTTTTTTGAGCGACATGATGTCGTTTTGCTTTGCGAGCCGGTCAGCGGCGTACATGATGACGGTACCCGCAAGAAGCCCGAGCGCGACGATGAGCGTGTGCCGCAGTGTTGTCTCTATGATGTTTTCAAAAAGAAGTCCGAGAACGGCGCCGGGAATCGTTCCGAAGATAACGGCAAGCAGCGTCGTGCGTGCGTATGAATCAACAACGCGGCCGCTGACAAAACGGACGGCGGTCACAAGCAGCTGCCAGATTTCTTTTCTGAAAAAAAGACCGACCGCAAGGACGGTTGCGAGATGCAGTACCGCATCAAAGGCAAGACCGTTTTCGGTGCTAAAACCAAAAAGTTCCCGCACGATGACAAGATGCCCCGTTGATGAGACGGGGAGAAACTCGGTCAGACCCTGTACAAGGCCCAGCGTGAGCGCGTGAAGTATGTCCATAAAGATACCCACAGTGTACCATTACAAGCCCTGGTTAGGCCACGTGGTCGGGCACTCCGCCACTGTTGCTTTCCCCCGCGCGTGGTATACTTTTCGCATTACGTTATAAGGTTGTTTTTAACTTTTATATGAACGAAAACAAATTTCTTATTCCGCTCTCCGTGCTCATTGCCGGAGCGCTCATCGGTGGCGCGGTTTTTTTCAAGGGAAAGACATCAGCACCGACTCCGACAGATAACGAACCTGTAGACATCGAAGTTGCACCGCTTTTGGCGGATGACCACGTTCTCGGCAACCCGAACGCAAAGGTGACCATCATTACCTTCTCTGATATTGACTGCCCGTTCTGTAAGACGTTTGACGCAACGATGCGAAAAATCATGAACGAATACGGCACAGACGGAAAAGTTGCATGGGTGCACCGACAGTTCCCTCTTGACCAGCTTCACCCGGAGGCACGCCTGAAGGCGGAGTCAACGGAGTGTGTCGCTTCACTTAAGGGCAACGATGCATTCTGGAATTACCTCGGTGCACTCTTTGAGCGCGACGAGAAAGCAGCGGACTTGCCTACGATTGCAGCCGAATTCGGCGTTGACACGGCGGCATTTAAGGCATGCCTCGACGGAAAGACATTTGCAGACGCTGTAGAAACAGACGTACAGGCGGCGCTCAAGGCGGGCGGACGCGGAACACCGTATTCCATCGTCATCGGTCCCGACGGTACTGAGATTCCTTTGAACGGTGCTCAGCCGTATGAAGTCGTTAAGCAGGTTGTTGACACGCTCCTCATCGACACGGGAACAGCATCAACGACAACGGAGTAAAGTAAAAAGTTCATAAAGTTGTAAAGTTTGTAAAGAAACAAAAAATCGGCCTCCTACAGGGGTCGATTTTTGTATTATAGACTTTATAACTTTATAAACTTTACAAACTTTCAACTCACTAATTCCCAGCGGTAAATCTCAAGCGAGTTCTTGCCCTCAAACGCATCTGAGGGATTAGGCAGGAACACCGTGCGCGTGCGGATGTCTTCCGTCGCATCGGCAAGCAGGCGGTGAAAAAGGGCGAACTCCGGCTCGTGTTTGCGAAAATCGATGACATGCCGCCGCAGCTGCGGTTTCCCGTCCTTGTTTTTTCGCTTCTTGCACTCATACACGATAAATCGCCGCACGGGTTTTTTGAAATGCGATAGTGCAGTGTAGTAATTAAAAAGCGCCTGCACCATAAAGAGCGGATTGTCCGTTTCAATAGAGCCGTACGAATCAACAAACTTGTGGTCAACGATGTCTATAGCTTTCGCGTCAGCGCGTGAAACGACAACAAGATCGGAAATCGCTTTTATCGGAATCGGAATACCGGGAATATGCGCGAATACTTTTACTTCGATGCCTAACACCTTGTGTTTCGGGGGTTTCTCAAGATAGAAGGAAATCGCCTGGAGATATTCTCGCTCCATCATTCCCCGCTTCTCTTTTTTTGCGCGCCGCGTCTCTGCTTTACCAAAATTGATTTCAAAGTCGGGAACATTTCTGAGATATTCAAGACCAAGAGAGAC
>CAZSMD010000028.1:0-2720 GCA_964608145.1 uncultured Candidatus Saccharibacteria bacterium
TAGACGCTCGGGAAAGACCGAGAATTGAACGGAACAGAAGAAAGAATGTGAAAAATATAGTGTGGGGCAAGGGTAAAATGACTTTTCCCCACGTTGTCCCCGAACCATGTTGACAGGGTTTTGGGGTCGCGTAAGATGATGCTACTGGGATATCCCGTGATGTTGCTGAGCAATCAGCAGCATCACAGGGGATCTCAGACGGGGCTTTCCGTGGTGTGGCCGAGCAATCGGCTTCACCACGGAGGGCCTCTAAACGGCCTTGTGTGATGTCGCTGAGCAATCAGCGGCATCACACAGGGTCTTTTTGTTTTCCCAAGGTAACTTGACATTTTCTACCATTCTGTTATACTGTACTCCGAACTGTTCTCTTCAAACAAGGGAGGAATCAAATGGAGATGAGGCACTACCTGCTCACGTTCCGGGTTCGCCGGAACGGGAAGGGGACGCGAAAGATCAGCAAGACTTTCGTGGCTCACGATGACACTCATGCTCGACGCCGCATCGGCGACGAGCTCGGACGGCACGCCCACGTCATCGCGAAGAGTGTGAGGCTCTTCGTCCTGTTCACGATTCAGCCCTGAGAGGAGATGTCATGATTCGTCCGTCCACAAAGATGTTCCTGCCCGGGTTCGTTCTCGTTCTCTTGGCCTTGAACGGCTACCTGAACGACAGATTCGGTCTCCTGCCCGCGAGTGTGACGGGGGGCGCAAATGCGGAGTTCTTCCGCTTCGCGTCCTTCTCCATCGGGGTCGGCCTCGTGGTCCTCGGTGTCATCTTCCGCCTCCTGGTGGAGCGTGGGGGGCATGGTTGGCCCCGGCGCTGGCGCTACACCGGCATTCGGCTCACCCTTCGGGGGTGAGCCGTTTTTCTTTAGGAAAATATCTTGTGCGCGTGGTATTAAAAATACCACACCTCGCACTCGCAGGAGGCCAGGCAAGCTTTCCTTCTGCTCGTTTGTGCGCGTGGTAGGACTCGAACCTACGGCCTCGTCATTATCAGTGACGTGCTCTAACCAGCTGAGCTACACGCGCGAACCACCACTACTATACTCGAAAAAAGATATTTTTCCAGTATACAAAACTCCCGCATTTCCTTTGAGAAAATGCGGGGGCTTTGTTTTTTCTAAAGTGCGTCAATGGCTTCGTTTGCGAGATCCTCCGCATCTTCGGCGTAATCAATCGCATCCTCGTATTCTTCGTCGTCAAACGCGCTCCATGCATCATCAAGAGCATCCTCAGCGTCATTGAGGAGATCTTCTGCTTCGTCGGTGTCTTCTCCGTCATCCTCGGCTTCAGTAATTGCATCTTGGGCTTCGTCAATCGCATCTTCAGCGTCCTCGATCGCATCTTCGGCGTCTGCCTCATCTTCATCACCTCTTCCACGCGCGTCGATTGCATCAACCGCTTCGTCGGCTTTGTCCTCCGCTTCCTCGGCGAGTTCGATTGCTTCCTGATAGTCCTCATCGTCGTATGCGTCCCACGCGTCGTCGGTCAAATCCTCCGCCTCTTCGAGGAGATCTTCCGCCTCGCGCACATCGTCACCGTCGTCATCCGCATCATTGATTTCCTGTTGTGCATCATCAACAGCCGCCTCCGCATCACGGATTGCGTCTTCGGCGTCTGCGGCACGTTCACCGGTCGCATTTGCCGCTTCTTCCGCTTTGTCGAGTGCCTTCTCGGCTCGGTCGATTGCTTCATCATAATCTTCATCAATAAATGCGTAGAATGCATCGAGAAGGTCATCGTATGCGTCAGCAAGGTCATCTTCAGCATCGCTCACGTCCAAACCGTCTCGTTCACCATCGTCAATAACATCCTCCGCTTCATCAATCATATCAATCGCTTCTTTGAGTGCGGCGCGCGCGTTCTTTTCGGCAGTTGTTTTAGTTACCGTCGGTTGTGTCGTTGTCGTCGGCTTTGGAGCTGTTGTGGTCGTCGCGGGTGTTCCAAGTGCTGATTCGAGGGATTTCTTTACGAGCTCAAGGTATTTATTTTTTGATGCCGGGCCAAAGTAACCGACTGCCGGCGTGAGTCCGTTTGCTTTCTGCCACGCGATAACCGCATCGCGAGTTTTTTCACGGAACAGACTTGTTTCGTTGCCGGGGGAGCCGACACCTTCGCTTGCAATCTTGAATCCGGCGCCATTCAGGTATTTCTGGAGACAGCGGATATCTTCTCCGGTCATGCCGAGTTCAAGGTCGCGTGTAAAAGAGCACTGCGTAATAGCAGCTTTTGTTTGTAGGGGGAAGAGCACGGCAGATACAAGTATTCCGACTGCAAACATGCCGTACACGAAAACACGTGTAGTTTTTGTCATACAAGTAGAACGTTATGCGTATAAAAAACCATCTTAGTATACAACTTTTTTCACACTTTTTTCTTTTGGCTGTGCATAGGGAGAAAAAGTGTGAAAGATGCTCTTTTTTGCTACTATGCGCGTATGCTCTCCGCCGCTGAGGCTTTGGAGGACAGGGGCACGTGGCGAAATTGGTAGACGCGCTACGTTCAGGTCGTAGTGGGGGCAACCCCTTGGGAGTTCGAGTCTCCCCGTGCCCACAAACGCGCGAGCGTTTTTAGGAGACGAGAAAGCCGGTGAAAAGGTATATGGATACCTTTTCACGGGTCGCGGAATTTTTCAGCAGAAAAATATCCGTGACCGAGTCTCCCCGTGCCCACATGAGATCCCTTTTTCGATTGTTGTATGACAGACAGGAGTGTCTC
>CAZSMD010000029.1:0-2690 GCA_964608145.1 uncultured Candidatus Saccharibacteria bacterium
GACTCCATCATGAAGGCCGTCAAAAAATACAAGTTCGACGGTATCGATATCGACTACGAGGGTAAGCGCGCGGAAACAAAAGATTTCTATTCCCTTTTTCTTAAAGAACTCAAAGACGAGCTCGGCGACAAGATTCTCTCGTGTACCATCGAAGCGCGCACACCGCCGGATTCTCTCTACAAAACAATTCCGGACACAATCCGATATGCGAATGATCTCGAGGCGATTGCGGAATATTGCGACCGCGTCAATATCATGACGTACGACCAGCAGCGCGCAGACCTCAAACTCAACGAGGAAAAAAGCGACGGCACCTATGCACCGCTTGCGGATGCAGACTGGGTTGAAAAAGTAATCAAGCTCATGACCGAGACAATTCCCGCGGAAAAAATATCCCTCGGTGTCGCGACATACGGGCATGAATACGAGGTCATCGTCTACCCGAACGGTTACCGCGAGTACAACAAAGTACGCGCGCTGAACATCCCTGCAATGCAGAAGATTGCAAAGAAATACAAAATCACACCGTCACGCAACAGCGCCGGAGAGATGGGCTTCAGTTATTTCCCGAGCAAACACGGCGCACAGTTCACCGTGAGCAACGACGACATCCCCAGCAACACGCCGAGCGGAGAAGTGGTGGAGGCTAAGACCGCCGCCTACGTTGAAAAAAGCGGAAATCCGACAACCTTCTACTACGCGTCCTGGAGTGACGCGGGCGCAATTGAAGAGAAAATCAAACTTGCTGAGCGATACGATCTCAACGGCATCGCCATTTTCAAGTTCGACGGTCAGGAGGATAAAGCCATTTGGAATCTTTTCTAGTTACTGTCCAAGCGTGCGAAAAGAAAGCCAGAGCATCACAGCAAGAATAAGCACGGCGGTTATCCGTTCGTTCTGTCCAAGACTTTTCCATTTCTTTGCCACCACGCATACTCCAATAATCGCAAGAACGAGGAAGAGTTTCTGAAAAAGCATCAAACCGTACACAATGAACATAAGTACGCCGAGGATGGCACCAGACTGCGACCAAAAACCCGCAAATCCCACGAAGTAGAGCTGCAGCAAAAAGATTAGGGAAAAAATACTCCCAATAATTCGCTGTTTTCTGTTCAATTTCTTCCAGCGAAAAGCGGTAACTCCAAGAGAAATCAAAAGACCTGTAATTCCAAACGCGACGGGAAACATCACCTGAAGGTTTGCAGTCATATGCGGTTAGTATAGCAAAAAAACTTCGAATTTTTGCTATGGGAGGCAGGAACCACGAAAACGTTTTTGGCCACAACTCTCGTCCGCCAGTCAGTGGACTTGGTCGTCCCTCCCACAAAACCAGAAAACAAAAAAGACCGGGCGCATGCCCGATCTTTTTTGTTCTTGTTGCGGGGGCAGGAGTGTCCCGCGGTTACTAATTCGCTTTGCTCATAAGTACCGCTGGACGCGACTCGCCGCGCCCATGGCGCATGCTCCGTCGTGCAATTCCCGACGCGAGGCAAGCAGTTGCCTCGCTCCCCCACAGAACCAGAAAAGACCGGGCGCATGCCCGATCTTTTTTGTTCTTGTTGCGGGGGCAGGAATTGCACCTGCGACCTTCAGGTTATGAGCCTGACGAGCTACTACTGCTCTACCCCGCTATAGCGACAGCATACCACAAAAAGCGGCGGACTGCTACTCTTCTGTCTGCGGGCGTTCGAGCGTAAGCGGTTCGACGGAGGGCACCGCATCCGCGATGCGCACCACGTCTTTGTCTATTTTTCCGAGCTCTTTGTGCGCCGTGTTGAAGTGATTGACCGTTGTCGAGAGTGCATTGCCGAGCTTGTTCATAAAGCCGTCGAAGTTTGCAATATGGCGGCCGAGTTCCCCCACCCGCTTCTGAATATCTTTTGCCTGCTCTTCAATCTGCAAACTGCGCAATCCCTGGAGCACGGTCTGCAAATATGCAAGAAAGGATGTCGGCGAGACAATAATCACCTTTTTACTGAACGCATAGTCAATCAAATCACGCGTTGATGTCTTCACTGTGCCCACCTGGTTAATGAGCAAATCGTAATACACGCCCTCGGACGGAATAAACATGAAAGCGAACTCCATCGTGTTTTCACCCGGACGGACATACTTGGAAGTTTCATCAATGCGGTTTTTGAGGTCCACCTTAAATACTTTTTCGAGCCGCTCGCGCTCGGTCGGATCACGCGACTCCAGAATGCGGTTGTAGTTTTCAAGAGAAAATTTCGCGTCAACCGGCACCACCTTGTCTTTAATGAAAATCGCCGCGTCAACAATCTCACCGTTTGTGAACGCGTACTGCATTTGAAATGTCCCCGGCGGCATAACATTCTGCAGCACCGTTTCAAGATAGTACTCGCCTAAAATCCCGCGCTGCTTCGGATTCTGCAGAATATCCTGCAGATGCTTCAGCTGGTCCGCGAAGGACACCACCTGGCGATTTGTCTCATCAAGCTTCGTCAGACCTTCTGTGACCTCTTTGACGATACGCGTGGATTCGCCCAGCTGCGTTCTGAGCGACTCATGCATCGAACGCGTCGACTCGCCGAGCTTGGCGTCAACCGTGCGCGAGAGTTCGTTCATCTGCTGGAGAATAAGCTCAAGCCCCTGCCCTTTTTCCGGCTCCGCCTTTTTCTGGCGCGTCAAAAACCACACGAGAACCGCGTTAATGAGCACCGCAAGAGCGA
>CAZSMD010000030.1:0-2396 GCA_964608145.1 uncultured Candidatus Saccharibacteria bacterium
CGATTGAAACACCGGACGAAGTTGTATCCCGCGAATTCTGCGGCGGACCGCATGTAGAAAACACGCAGACGCTCGGCACATTCAAGATTCAAAAAGAAGAATCAGTTGCCGCAGGCGTGCGGCGAATCAAAGCGACGCTTTCATAACGAGTCGCGCCCTTCTTGTGCACAAGAAGGGCGCGTTCGCTATTCGGGAATGATACACTATAGACACAAACTACCGTGGCGTTTTTCGGCAACAAAACGAAAGAAAAAAGCGTGCTTGTATGCATCGTCGAAAGCGGCTGTGTCCGCCTTGGTCTGATTTTGCTTGAACCGAAAAAACTGCCGCACCTCATCTACCAGGTCATCGAGCACGTGCCTTTCCAGGAAACGCTTTCCTCCGAACGTCTCCAGGGCCTTATCCTGAACACACTCAAAAGTGCGTGTGACAAAATGGTGCGCGAAGGGCTTTCCCACAGCACAATCCGCTCACACCGGAGGGGTCGTTTGGACGCGATTCACATCATCTATGCCTCCCCCTGGCATCTTTCCCAGTCAAAAACGGTCACCATCGAAAATGAGCGGCCGTTTATGCTTACCGAAAAACTCATTCGGGATATCGTCACCAAAGAAACCCAGAACATGGCAACGGCGCAAAAACTGTTGGGAGGAGGGGAGACCGATGCGGTATCTATCATCGAGGAACGCATCACCAACGTGCTTTTAAACGGCTATCCCGTTGAAAATCCGTACGGCAAAGAAACACCGCGTGCAACTGTAACGCTGTTTGCATCCATCCTTTCCAAAACATTCCGCGAGACGGTCGAGGAAACCGTCGAGCGTTTCATTCACAGCACGTTCACCTACCACCACTCGCTGCCGCTTGTTCTGTTTTCCGGCATCCGAGACGGTCTGGCAATCGAAAAAAACTTTGTCATCGCGATTCCCGGAGATGAAGTTACCGACATTGCCTACGTGCACAACGATGCGCTCGTGGATACCGGATCGTTTCCCGTCGGCCGCGCGACGCTTATCCGCGATCTCGCCAAAACGCTTCTCCGGGCGACCGGGGAAGTAAAATCCTTCTTCAACAAAAACAAACTGCAGCACCTCGACGAAAAAACCCGCGGAGACGTGCAGGATGCCCTCATGAAAAGCGCCGGGGTATGGACCACGGGGCTCCGCGAGACAGTCCATGCCATGACGCCGCTCTCCGGAGGACAAACGCTCGTCATCGTCGGCGGAGAAGAGAGCGCAACGCTGCGCGCAGCGCTTGACCACGAGCGCGGCGCCGGAGCGCCGGGAGCAAAACAGTTTGTCCGCAGCCTCGAAGTCACCGGTGCCACGGTGCGTTCGTTCTGCTCTCTAAGCGGCGGCATTGCATCTCCTGACCCCCGCATAGCGTTTTCGGCCTTATATGTGCACAAAGTAGACATCTAGCTTGCACCCCAGCCGCAAAAACGTGGTATTATAGTAGCCGACTTTCGTTTATCACTTTCATTAGCAGATTGCGTATGCAAGACATCAACCCATCAGAAAAACGTTCTATTCGAAATATCTCCATTGACCGTCCGCAGACCCTCTCCGGAGGAGACAACGGGGGAGTACAAATGCCTCCGCCGCCGGTAGAGACAACACCCGAACCGCCAATGACCCCCTTTCCGCAGCGATACCGCCGCGAGAACAAAAAGTGGGTCCGTATGAGCATCTGGGGCGGAGCCATTCTGGTGTGCGCAATTGCGCTTTTTGTCATCATCGGCAGCTTCTTTGAAGGAGCAACTGTGACGGTAACCCCGCGCCATGCGCCGGTAAGTCTTGCAGAAACACTCAAAATCGGCCTTTCTGAGGGAGATTCTGTCATTCCCTACGACGAAGTAAGCGTTTCTATTGAGGAAAAACGCGAAGTTGCCGCAACAGGAGAGGAGAAGGTTGAACGCGCAGCATCGGGACGCATCGTCGTCTACAACGATTTTGACAGCAACAGCCAAAAACTCATCAAAAACACCCGTTTTGAAACACCGGACGGACTTATCTACCGTATTCGTGAGTCAATAACGGTCCCCGGTCAGCACAAGGGTACGGACGGCAAAACCGTTCCGGGCAGTGTCGAGGTAGAGGTTTTTGCAGATTCTCCCGGCGAACAGTACAACATCGGTCTCTCTGATTTCACCATTCCGGGCTTCAAGGAAAACAACGACCCGCGCTTTGACAAATTCTACGCGCGCTCAAAGACCCCGATGGAAGGCGGCTTTATCGGCACGGTACGCACCGCAGCTGACAGCATCACGACGGCAACCCGAACCGAGCTCAAAGACGCACTGACCGCCAAGAGCGCTACGGCACTCTCCGAATCAATGCCCCAGGGATTTGTCGTTATTCCGGAAACCATGATGACCACCTTTGAGGATCTGCCGA
>CAZSMD010000031.1:0-2356 GCA_964608145.1 uncultured Candidatus Saccharibacteria bacterium
GCGTACATGGCGCGAAAAATCGCGTGCGAGTATCTGCGGGAGCGCGGGGCGCATGTGGTGTTTGTGCACCTTGCGTATGCCATCGGCGTGGCCGAGCCCGTGATGGCGGTGGCAACAATCGACGGCGTGCAGGAAAACATCACAGGGTATGACCTCACCCCGCGCGCAATCATTGAAGCGCTTGATTTGCGGCGCCCGCAGTTTCGCGAGACGGCAAAGTACGGCCACTTCGGCAACAACTTCCTGTGGGATAGGTGATAAAATAAAGACTCATGCAAAAAGGACTTATCGTTCATATGGTCATAGTCAAGGACGGAAAAATATTGCTCCTTAGACGTTCTGCTATAAATGACGTTCTGCCGGGTTATTGGGACATCCCCGGCGGTACACTTGAAGACGGTGAAGATCCCGCTGTCGGGGCACTGCGCGAAACAAAAGAAGAAAGCGGTCTCGTACTTTCCCGTGCTGATCTCTTTTTTCAGAAATCAAACGTTGATACGGGAAAAAACAAACAGTTCATAACGCTTGTTTTCATGGCAAAGCATGAAAAGGGTGATGTTGTACTCAATCCTGAGGAGCATGACGCACATGCGTGGGTTTCAATTGAAGAGGCGCTTGGCTACAAGACCGTTGATTATATGAACGACTGCCTGCAACTTTTATCTTCCAAAAAACATTCCTTACTTTGCACTTCCGTGTAAATAAACGTTCCCGCCGAGTAGGTGGTAAAATAAACCCATGAAAAAGATTTTTCTCCTCATTATTGTTCTTGGCCTGGCTGCGGCCGGATACGTCTGGTACCGGCAAAGCGACACAAAGATTGCCGAGGTGCTGTACCGGTGCGACGGCGGAAAAACAATTTCCGCGGTGTTTTATGAATCCCGTATGACACCCCCTGAACCCGCGCCTGGAGAACCGCCGCAACCGAACGGGAGTGTTGTGGTGTCGCTAGACGGCGGTTCTGCGATGACGCTCCGGCAGACGATTTCGGCAAGCGGGGCGCGGTATGCAAACGAGGACGAATCGTTTGTCTTTTGGAACAAGGGTGATGAGGCGCTCATCATGCGAAACAACGACATGGATCGCTCGTACACCAACTGCACCGCCGGCTCCGAGGAACAAGAGGTTGGAGCATCGGACCCGAAAAATGCGACGTACAGTATTGAAGGCGCGCGTGTAACGCTTACAAATGGCGTTGCCGAAACTCCGGCCGCTCCCGGCTCCGCCGCAAAAGTCATCACCCGTTATTTCGGCAACGAACTTGCAACCGACCTAAACGGCGACGGGCAAGACGACGTTGCGTTCATTCTCACGCAGGAAACCGGCGGTTCTGGAGTGTTCTTTTACGCAGTCGCCGCGCTCTACACACCTGAAGGTTTTGTGGGATCCGACGGATACTTCTTAGGTGACCGCATCGCACCGCAGGCAACAGCCCTGAGCCAGAACCCGCGGCACGTGAATGTTGTGGTGTTCAACTGGGCCGACCGCGCGCCGGGAGAACCCATGAGCGTACAGCCAAGCGTCGGCAAAAGCGTGTACCTCAAGCTTGATCCTGAGACGATGCAGTGGGGAATCGTGGCGCCTGATTTTGAAGGCGAGTCGCGATAAGGACATAAAATCCGCCCCGTTCCGGCGAACCGGAACGGGGCGTATTATTTCCTGAGTTCTGTGCTCTCGAACACCACCTCGACAACACAGTACGTCTTCATATTGGCGATTCGCCGTTGTGCTACATGAACCGTAGCTTGCTTGTCCGCATCGGTGAGATCTGTCATCTCCAGTATGCGTTGGAGTGTCCACGAAAGTACGGACGCCCCGTAGCAAGCGCCCAGCGGAATTGGTTGGATTGCGAAAAGGTCCGCACCGAACTCCAATTCCGTATCGGGGAGCAACTTGAAGTCTCTTCCGAAGAGTATTGCGATGTGACCCGCTTCATGTCCGAGGGTAAAAAGCACTTCTTCCGAGCTCTCGGCCGAATCCAAGAATTGACGCGCGATGACGATTACGCACGGGACAACGAAAGAACAGTCAACTCTGGACAACCAGCCGTCGGCGATGCCGATCGCCGCGTGTTCGATCTGCGGGTGTACGCGACCGTAACACGAGACGAGATTCTCTTTCAGGTACTTTTTCCAGAACTCGTCGGTCCGCTCTTCTTTGGGCGGAAGCGGTGCGGGAGAGCAGAGATTTTCTGCAAACGCACGTTCGGACCACAACATTCCCACAAGGCACAGACAGAACAGCGCCACTCTGTTTTTCATCGGATACCTCCTGTAAAGGGCAACTGAAAACAGGGTACGTGCCTTCTGGGTTTTTGCAAGAGAAGGTCGGTAATTTATAAAAAACTTCAGCCCCG
>CAZSMD010000032.1:0-2246 GCA_964608145.1 uncultured Candidatus Saccharibacteria bacterium
AAAAACCCTGTGTGGTGCTCCTGATTGCTCAGGAACACCACACAAGGTTCGAGGTGAGACCCTCGGTGATGCCCCTGATTGCTCAGAGACATCACCCAGAGTCCCTTTTAAGACCCTCTGTGGTGAAGCCGATTGCTCGGCCGCACCACGGAAGGTCCTCACCGAGGCTCTCTGTGGTGATGTCGATTGCTCGACAACACCACAGAGAGACCCTTCTCTGAGATCCCCTGTGATGCTGCTGATTGCTCAGCAACATCACGGGATACCTCAGTACTGGCTATCCTATACCCCCCTCAAAACCCTGTCAACCCCTTTTTAGAGAAAAGTGGAAAACGCGGTGGAAAACGTTGTGGACAACTTTTGGTATACTAAAAACCGCCTATTAGATAATTACCTATTCTTCTTATGAAAACCATATTCTCCTCCGTTGCGCTCTCCCTCCTCTCTTTCCTGTTTTTCGTACTTCCACAGCATTCTTTCGCCGCAACCACCTGCTCATTTACACGCAATCTTGAGCTCGGTATGCAGGGCGAAGACATCCGCTGTCTTCAAAAATATTTAAACGGCGCTGGATTTAAAGTTGCGACAGAAGGTGTTGGTTCCCCCGGAAATGAAACGAGTCTTTTCCGAGAAAAAACCCGAGATGCGGTTATTGCGTGGCAAAAAGCAAACAGTCTTTCTCCAGCAATCGGATACTTTGGTCCCGCATCACAGAAGAAATACCTAGAACTCATAAAGACATCGCTTGAATCGCAAGTGCAAACAACGACCACGACAAAACCGACGACAACCACAACACAAACAACGACCACAAAAACCACCGCAGAAAAACAGGCGCGAACAGCACTCAAAGACGCCATTGATATGATCGATGAAGCGGAAGATGCAATCCGTGACGGAAGTCGACATGGGTACAATGTTGACGATGCACAAGACGACTACGATGACGCACAAGAAAGTTTGCTCGATGCATTTTATGCATTCATTGAAGAAGACTACACGGAAGCAACCAGTCTTGCCGAAGATGCATATGACAGCGCAAAGAGAGCCGCAAACGGAACCGGCGAACGAGAAGTTGACGCGGAAAACGAAATTCGCGATGCAGAAGCAGCTATTAAAGATGCGAAACAGGAAATAAATGATGCCGACGACGACGGCAAGGATGTGCGCGAAGCGGAAGATTTACTTGATGAAGCAAATGATCTGACGGACGATGCGTGGGATGCATATGACGATGAAGAATACGAGGATGCCATTGACCTTTCGGAAAGAGCACAAGACAAAGTTGATGAGGCACTTGATGCCATCAAGGGTGGACACGGAAACGAAGGGGACGCAGAAGACGCGCTCAATGACGCCGAGGATGCGCTCGATGACGCGTGGGATGACGTTGATGACGCATCCGGTAACACGTCAGATGCCGAAGATCTTCTCGATGATGCACAAAATGAAATCGAGGACGGCTGGGACGCGTTTGACAACGAAGACTATGCGGAAGCGGTTGACCATGCAGACGAAGCACAAGATCTTATCGACGAAGCGCTCGACACACTCTAGCAAGGACGAAAAAGCGCCCCGCGAACGCGGGGCGCTTTTCTTTTTCACATTCTTTCTTCTGTTCCGTTCAATTCTCGGTCTTTCCCGAGCGTCTAGGTTGCTTTAAGGATATCCAACCACCATCCATCATGTACTCAATTGAGGTACATGACATCGACCGCCTAGATCAAACATTCAAAAAAAGAAATGTTTGACGAATGTCATTTGACAAAATCCACGAGCAGCTTCCGCTACCCGTGCCTTGTTACGCCTTAACCCTAGTCACCGAACTTGCCTTCGGCCCCGCAATGCGGGGACTTCGGGCACTCCCGGCTCCTTTGACTTGGCGGGCGGTGAGTACAAGGCTCGAGAACGTATTCACCGTGGTATTCTGACCCACGATTACTAGCGATTCCAACTTCATGGGGTCGAGTTGCAGACCCCAATCCGAACTGAGGATGATTTTCTAAGGATTGGCTCAGGATTGCTCCGTCGCTGCCTGTTGTATCACCCATTGTATCACGTGTGTAGCCCGAGGCATCAGAGGGACATGCTGACTTGGCGTCATCCCCACCTTCCTCCCCCCCAACTGCGCGCAAATTTTTTTGTGCGCACTTGGGGGGCAGTCTTGTCTGACACTTGTAACAGACAATAGGGGTTGCGTTCGTTACCCCACTTAAGGGAACAGCTCAAGCCACGAACTGACGACA
>CAZSMD010000033.1:0-1620 GCA_964608145.1 uncultured Candidatus Saccharibacteria bacterium
TCGGAATGTGGCTCGGGGTAGCTTTTTCAGGAGATGAACGACACGTGCGCCGCATCGGTAAAATCGACAGTTAAAATTTTTATAAAGTTCACCGTTTCGTTTACCAATGTATAACTTCTAAACTACCATCTATGATCGAGGTTGTACCAGCAATACTCCCGGAGTCGTTTGATGACATCGCGGCGAAGGCGTCGCTTGTAAAAGGGCTTGTCGAGCGCATGCAAATTGATGTTGCGAACGGAACGTTCGCAAAGACGAAGACCTGGCCGTTTACGGGCGGCGAAGAATTCATGAAACTTGTTTCGCAGGAAAAAGGTCTGCCGCTTTGGGAAGACATCGACTACGAGGTGGACATGCTCATTCGAAACCCCGAAAAAGAAATCGATGAGTGGATTATGGCGGGTATTCGCGGAGCAATCATACATCTCGGAACGACGGAAAATATTGCTGATTTGAGCGACCAACTGCGTGATCAGGAAATTGAGTGCGGTATCGGTATTTTGCCGAAGACAAATCTCGAAGATTTGTTTGAGGTCATTGATTATGCAGATTTTGTACAGGTGATGGGGAACAATGATATCGGTCATTCCGGAAAACCGCTTGATGCGAGCGTGTATGAGAAGGTGGCCGACATTCGCAAAGAATATCCCGATATGCCGATTGCCGTTGATATCGGCGTCAACGAAAAAACCGCGGAACGTTTGGTGGCGGCAGGCGCGACAAAACTTGTTGCAGGCTCTGCTGTCTTTGAAAGCGAGGATATACCGGAAACACTCTCCTTTTTCCAGGAACTTTCCTGATGTGTTCTCTCCGGGGTGCGATATACTAGAGATGCATGCGTCTCTCTGATGAAAAATTGTATGAGTTGGAGTTGAAGGCCAACGATATCCGTATCTCGACGATTGATATGCTTGAGGATGCGGGAAGCGGGCACACCGCCGGTCCCTTGGACATGGCGGACATTTTTACCGCGTTTTACTTCCATATTCTGAATCACGATCCCAAGCGCCCTCTCTGGGATGAACGCGACCGCCTGGTGCTTTCGAACGGGCACATTACACCGGTACGGTATGCAACCATGGCACACGCGGGGTACTTCCCCTTGGAAGAACTAAAAACACTCCGGAAATTCGGAAGTCGACTTCAAGGACACCCTGAGCGAACTCGCTTGCCGGCGATTGAGACGACATCGGGCCCTCTTGGCTCCGGCCTGTCACAAGCCGCAGGTATTGCGTACGGCGCACGCATGGATGGAAAGAAATTCCGCACATACTGCCTTATGTCCGATGCAGAACAGCAGGCGGGAAACACCTGGGAGGGGGCAATGTTTGCGGGCAACAATGCGCTTTCTAACCTCACGGCGGTCATTGACCGCAACAATATTCAGATTAACGGCATGACGGAGAACATTATGCCGCTTGAACCTCTTGCGGATAAGTACCGTGCGTTCAACTGGCATGTGCTTGAAGTAGACGGGCACAATATCGGAGATTTTGTAGATGCAATTGACGAAGCAAAAGCAATTTATGAACGGCCGACGGTTATCATCGCACACACGATTCCGGGAAAGGGTATCAAAGAAATCGAATTTGATTACCGCTGGCACGGCAAACCGCCGAC